>NZ_JAHPJG010000010.1:0-224837 GCF_020515755.1 Pseudomonas sp. B20 | reverse complement strand
GGAACGATAGTCAACGATCCTCACAATCAGCAAGAATTAGCGCGCAGCACAAACCCCACTCAGCCAAACCCCACAATAGCCTTGGTCTCCAGATACTCTTCAAACCCCTGCACACCGTACTCGCGACCGTTGCCCGAGCGCTTGTAGCCGCCAAACGGGGCCATCGGGTTCCAGGCGGGGTAGTTCAGGTGCACCTGCCCGGCACGAATGCGCGAAGCCACCGCGCGTGCCTGCTCGAGGTCCTGCCCCTGGACATGCGCACCCAGGCCATAGACCGTATCGTTGGCAATTGCGATAGCCTCCTCGACCGTATCGTAGGCAATCAGGCACAGCACCGGGCCAAAAATCTCTTCCCGGGCGATACGCATCGACGAGTCCACATCGGAAAACACCGTTGGCCGGGTATAAAAGCCTCGCTCATGGCCCTGCACGCGTCCCGGCCCGCCGCAGATAAGCTTCGCGCCTTCGCTCAGCCCGGCATCGATCATCGCCTGGACACGATGAAACTGTGCCTCATTGGCGATAGGGCCCAATACCGTCTGCTCCAACTGCGGGTCACCCACAACGATTGCCGCGGCCGTTTCGGCAGCCAGCGCTTCAACTTCTGCCAGTCGGTTCCTGGGCACGATCATTCGCGTCGGCGCGCTGCATGACTGACCCACATTGCGGAACGCGGCCATCACGCCGGGCGGCACGGCTTTGGCGAAGTCGGCGTCGGGCAGCAGGATATTCGGTGATTTGCCGCCCAGTTCCTGAGTCACTCGTTTGACCGTCGGGGCGGCGGCCTGCGCCACCAATGCGCCTGCCCGGTTGGAGCCGGTGATCGAGATCATGTCGATATCAGGGTGGGCCGCCATCGCGCCACCAACCTCGGGGCCGCTGCCATTGACCAGATTGAACACCCCCGGCGGCAGACCGGCGTCATGCACCAGTTGCGCGAACAGCAGGGCGCTCAGGGGAGACAGTTCGCTGGGCTTGAGCACCACCGTGCAGCCGGCCGCGATGGCCGGGGCGACTTTGGCGGTGATTTGATACAGCGGCCAGTTCCACGGCGTGATCAGCCCGCACACACCGATGGGCTCGCGGTCGATCGCCGTGCCGCCTTCGACGGTGTGGAAGCGGTAGGTCGCCAGCAGGTCACGTGCAACACGTACGTGTTCTGCGGCCAGCGGCACCTGCATGGCCCGCGCCGAACTGATGGATGCGCCCATCTCCAGTGAGATCGCCTGCGCCAGTTGTTCCTTGCGCTCGATAATCAGCTCATGGATCCGGCCGATGACCTGGGCCCGGGCGTGTGGCGAGGTGCTGGACCAGCCGGCAAAAGCTGCCCGCGCTGCCGCAACTGCACGGTCCACATCGGCGGCCGAGCCACTGGCGACATGCGCTACTGCTTCTTCGGTCGCAGGGTTGATCACCGCGATACTGACCGGGTCGAGCGGGGCGGACCAACGACCATCAATATAGAGTTTCAGCGCGGTGTCCGGATCAACGTGATGGCTGTTCAAGGACTGTGAGGTCATCCAGCGGGCTCCCTGGAGCAATAATGGTCAAGGCCAGGCCCTTTGCTGTCAGGCCGTTCGATACCCATAAGCTAACAAAGCAGCCTGGATAAAAAGCGCCGATCTGCCGGGTTGCAAAGAATAATCTGCTGTATGCAACCCGCTAACATGGCGGACCTGTTTCGGCCGTTTATCCGCGCTGTTATCAGCCGATCGCCTGAGTCACCAGCGTGAATTGCTGCACATCCGGGTTGGAGGCGGGCGGCGTCCCGAGCACCATGCGCGGTGCCCTGTCGACACACGGCAGCCCCAGGCTTTCGAGCCACGCCGCCAGCCCGCAGTCAGCCAGAATGTCGAAGCGCACGAACAGGCCGGGTATCTGTTGCAACAGGTGTTCAATCAATCGTTGTGCCTGATTTACATCACCGGCAACCACCGGACCGATGATATGACCGCGTCCGAAACGGCGCAGCAGGGCGATACCTTGCAACTGACCTGCGTATTCAATGCCGACCGCCTGTTCTGCATCGTGCAACAGATCAGTCAGCACGGCAGTGCGATCCAGGCCGCTGCCCGCGTTGGCCAGGCGGATCAGTTCTGCGTGGTCGGTCGTGCCCAGCGTACGTATCGGCAGGTCGTCTTTCGCTGGCGCCAGCCCTGACAGGTCGGCAACGCCCTGATGCTGCTGGATGCGTGCGAAGTCAACGAAACCCAGGCTCTGGTAAAGCGGCGCGCCCAGTTCCGTAGCGTTGAGGATCGGCGTGCGCGGTGCCGTCGCGTAGAGGCACAGCTTCATCAAGTGGCGACCGATGCCTTTGCCCTGATGATCATCGCGGACGATCACCAGCCCGATCGAGGACCAGTCACCCTGATGGCAGGTAAACGCCACGCCAACCAGCTGGCCATCATGCTCGGCGACAAAACCCTCGGAAGTACGTTGCACCATCGCCCAGTCCTGTTCGCGGTGTGGCCACTTGAGGCTCACTGAAAGGGCATGGGCTGCCGGGATATCCGCCGCAGTCACCGGGCGATACTGGTAGTGAGCGTCTGAGGTTGCAGGCATGGCGCCTCCGTTGCGATGAGGTGGGTGAGTGGTTTGGCTCATACCAGCTTTCCAGTGCTCATCAGGCTGGACATGAGCGGTATTTCGATGGCCGTCGGATCGGTGAAGCGGCGAATATCGAACGGGCTGATCAGCGTGCGCGTGCTGCCGGTGCTGATCAGCTCGGCCATGACGTCACCGACGCCGGGACCAAGCTGAAAACCATGGCCGCAAAAGCCAAACGCGTAGAACAGGCCGTCGACTTTGCCGCTGCGACCCATGATCGGCAGCGAGTCCGGCGTGTAACTCTCGATGCCGCTCCAGACACGGATGATGTTCAGCTTCTCTGCACCCGGTAGCAGGCGTTTCATCTGTTTCATCTGGTTGATCAGGCTCTCCGGCTTGAAGTAGGCGCGGCGGTTGAGCATGTCCGGTTTATTGCGATTGCCGCCTCCGATGATGATGTTGCCGCGCGGGATCTGCCGGAAATAGATCACTTCCTCCTTGATCCTGGTAAACACCCCGATCACCGTCGGCAGCGCGTAAGGTATCGGTTCTGTCACCGACATCTGCGGTCCGTTGGGCTCAAGAGGGACAGACTCGCCGAACTGCTCGGCGAGCCTGGCGCCCCAGGCACCGGCAGTGATGAGCAACTGTTCGGCGACGAATAGCTGTCCATCGGCGGTGGTGACCTGAAACTCGCCGCCCACCTTTTGCACCTCGATCACTTCAGTGCGTTCTTCGATTCTTGCCCCCGCACGAATCGCCGCGCGGGCGAACGCGGGGGCTGCCAGCCTTGGGTTGGCGTGCCCGTCATGGGGCGCATAGGAACCGCCTTTGACTTGCGCACCGAGAAACGGAAAACGGTCGTGCAGCGCCTTGCCGGAAAGGATCTGCAAGTCCAGCTCGCGGGCTTCTGGGGCAGCGGCATAGGCCTCCAGTTCGGCGATTTCGTCCTCGCGATAGCACACGCGCATATGCCCGCTGGGAATGAATTCCAGGTCTTCACCGATCAGCTCCGGCAGGCGCTTCCACAGGGCCCAGGAGCGATTGGACAGTTCCAGCTGGCCGAGAAACCGTCCCTGACGGCGCACGTTGCCGAAATTCACGCCGCTGGCGTATTGGCCGATCTGGTCGCGCTCCAGCAGGGTGACCGAACGGCCGTGCTGGCGCAGAAAAAACGCGGAGGACGCGCCCATGAAGCCGCCGCCGATAATCAGGACATCGCTTTTTTGTGGGGTCATGAGGGGCTCCCGCTCATGTGGATTGGCTACAACGCGCCAGCGCTTCGATCTCGATCAGGTAGCCGTGGTGCAATTCCGGAACCGGCACCACCGCGCGCGCAGGACGATGTTCGCCCAGATAGCCCGCGTAGAGGCGGTCGAAGGCAGGCCAGTGCTGGACGCCGGCGATATAAATGGTCACTTTCAGCAGGTCATCCGTATTGCATCCCGCCGCGCCAAGGATGGCCAGCAGATTGTCCAGCGCGACCGCAGCCTGGACCTCGAACGGCTCGCCGACGCTGTGACTGCCATCGGCGCGCACCGGCAGTTGTCCGGAAACATGCAGCGTGCCTTGATGTAGCATCGCCTGCGAATAATGCCCGCCGGGTGCTGCGGCCTGGGACGTACTGATCGGTTTCATCTCACCAGCCATGCAGGCGACTCCAGGTATGGATTGCGCCTTCGCTGTCGCAGGCGTGGTAGTCCGGGAATTGCGCGCCGGTGGCACAGGCGTGGTTGGGCAGAATGCGCAGTCGGCTGCCGATGGGAAAACGCTCGCTGATGTCGGCCTCGCTGCCCGCAGCAAGTGTGATGATGCCGTGCTCCTGATTGGCACCGGTGACCCGTGCACCGTCGATCCACTCGCCAGTGTCGCTGCACACCTGGCCGTAGCCGAAATCCTTGCGCTGACGCTGAGTGCCGCGATCGCGGCTCATGGCCATCCAGCCCGCATCAACGATGATCCAGCCCTTGTCCTGCTGATGGCCGATGACCGTGGTCAATACGCTCAGAGCCAGCTCATCTGCCTGGCATACACCAATGTTGTGCATCACCAGATCGAAGAACACATACACCCCGGCGCGAACTTCGGTCACGCCGTGCAGGCTCTGCGCCGACAGTGCCGTCGGCGTCGAACCGATGCTGACGTCCGCACAGGGCAGTCCTGCCCGGCGAATCCGCTCGGCGGCGCTGACGCAGAGCCTGCGTTCCTGTTCGGCGAGGGCTTGCAGCGCTTCAGGGGTGTCGAGGTCATAGCTGGACCCGGCGTGGGTCATTACCCCGCGCAGTTGCATGCCACCGTCGACCAGCGTGCTCGCGACCTCGACGAGCGAGGGGTCGTCAACGGTCAGGCCGGAGCGATGACCGTCGCAATCGATTTCTATCCAGACGTCGAAACGTTCGTCATGCGCCTGGCCGAAGGCGACAATTGCCCGGGCAGCTGTCACGCTGTCGGTCAGGATGCTCAGGCGGCAACCCTTGCGCCGCAGTCTGAGTGCCTGCTCCAGCTTGCCGGGTGCAATGGCGACGGCATAGAACACGTCGTCGATGCCCTCGGCAAAGCAATGCTCAGCCTCCTTCAGCGTCGACACCGTGACACCGCTGGCACCCGCTGCAATCTGCGCCTGTATGACCGGCAGGCATTTGCTGGTCTTGACGTGCGGGCGCAAACGCACGCCCAGCTCGTTCATGCGTTGTTGCATACGCTGGATATTGTGCTGCATGCGCGACACATCGAGCAGCGCGACAGGCGTATCGAGAGAGGACAGGGAGGCTGACATGGAAAGCGCTCGTGTGGCTGGGTACGGCAACCACTCTACGCAGCGATGATGAAGCTGTGGTTCAATGTACGATCATCAATCCTTAAGCTGAAGTGAATGATTGCTATCGAAGACCTGCGTCTGGCCGTGACCCTGTCGCGCTGCGAATCGCTCAGTGCTGCCGCCAGAATCCTCAATGTCTCGCCGCCGGCGTTGTCGATGCGTTTGCGCAAACTGGAGACGCAACTGGGCATCACCTTGGCCAGTCGCGACGCCAGACGCCTGAGTCTGACCGCTGATGGTGAGCGTTTCGCCCGCGAAAGCGCACAGCTGCTGGAGCAACTGGAGGCACTCCCGGAGTCTTTCAGGCAGCGTGATGAACGGCTGGTGGGCACGCTGCGCCTGGCAGCGCCGTTCGGTTATGGACGCCAGCGCATTGCGCCGCTGCTGGCGCGCTTCGCCAGGCTGCACCCGCAGTTGTGTCTGCAACTGGACCTGCGCGAAACACCCTGGCCGGACCGTCACGACAGCGATGCGGTGATACACATCGGCAGCCTCAATGACAGCCAGTGGATCGCCAGGCCGTTGGCACAGAATCATCGCTGGCTGTGCGCCAGCCCGGCGTATATCGAACAGCATGGTGTGCCCTCGACGCCCGATCAACTGGCTGGCCATCGCTGCATCTGCATTCGCGAAAACGATGAAGACGTCACCCTCTGGCACCTGAGCAAGGGCCAGACCAAAAAGACCCTGCGCATCGAGCCCGCGCTGCTCAGCAACGACGGCTCGGTCGCCCGGCGCTGGGCCGAGCAGGGGCTGGGCATCGTGTTGCGCTCGCAGTGGGACGTCAGCGACGCCATTGCCAGCGGCAGGCTGGTGCGGGTGCTTGCCGATTGGCAACTGGCCAGTGCGCCGATCAACCTGCTGGTGCCTGTACGAAAGCATCGCAGCGCACGGGTACAGGCGTTGACCGAGTTTCTCGAGATAGCCCTGAAAGCCTGATTCGGCAAAGCACTGGCACGCTGTTGGTCGCTGTGTTGAACACCTTAATTGACGCTCACGGCAACGCGCGGGTATAAACCGCGTCTTGTGTTTTTGTCGGATTTTTCTCCATGAGCTTCAGCCCCCTGATTCGCCAGTTGATCGATGCCTTCCGCGTGCTGCCGGGCGTCGGTCAGAAAACCGCTCAGCGCATGGCGTTGCAGTTGCTGGAGCGCGACCGCAGCGGCGGTTCGCGGCTGGCGCAGGCATTGGGGCAGGCGATGGATGGCGTGGGTCACTGTCGCTCATGCCGCACGCTGACCGAAGAGGAACTCTGCCCGCAATGCGCAGACCCGCGTCGTGATGACACGCTGCTGTGCGTGGTCGAAGGCCCGACGGATGTCTATGCGGTGGAGCAGACCGGCTATCGCGGTCGTTACTTCGTGCTCAAGGGCCACCTGTCGCCGCTCGACGGCCTGGGACCGGAGGCCATCGGCATTCCGCAGTTGATGGAACGCGTCAGCCAGCAGGGCACCTTCACCGAGGTGATCCTCGCGACCAATCCGACGGTGGAAGGCGAAGCGACCGCGCATTACATCGCCCAGTTGCTGCATGACAAGGGCTTGGTCGCATCGCGCATTGCCCACGGCGTTCCTCTGGGTGGCGAGCTGGACCTGGTCGACGGCGGCACGCTGGCGCATTCGTTTGCAGGGCGCAAGCCGATTGCAATGTGATACCGGCCAGCGCTTCTGCAGTCAGTAGCGCGGCGTAATATCGCGCTCGACAGGTGGCGCGTTCGGGTCCTGACCAGCCGGAAACTTGCCTTTCAGGTGCCAGGCGAACGCGATGATTTCGGCAATCGTGCGGTACAGCGGCTCGGGAATACTGTCGCCCAGTTCCATGCGTGCCAACAGCTTGACCAGTTCGGCGTTCTCGTAGATGGGCACTTCGTATTCGCGGGCAATGGCCAGAATCGCCTCGGCCAACTGGTCGTCGCCCTTGGCGCTGAGCGTCGGGGCGTGCTGGCCGTCATAGCTGAGGGCGATAGCCTGGCGCGGAGTGTGATCGGGTAGGCTCATCAGGCGTTCTCGTCGATCCAGCGTTGTTCGAGCGCGGTACGCGGACCGCTTGGTGGTGCGCCGTGGCTGCAGGCCAGTTCGCCCACTGCCAGGCCGCAGGCTATCAGCCGTTCGCGCAGATACCCCAGCTCATGTTCGATCAATGCCGCGCTGTCGGGGCGCTCGGCCCACAGCTGGCTGGACAGCGTGCCGCGCAGTAACTGCGCATGCACCTGCAAGGGCCCCAACGGCTCGAGATCGAACGCCAGGTCGACTTTCCAGAGTTTTTCCCGGGTGTCCTTGATCTCGATATCATCACGGTCTTCGGCCGCGTCCTGATCGGGCGTGTCTTCACGCTGCACCTTGACCTGCAAGGGCACGATGTCGTGGGCGTTGCGCATCGGCACTTCCAGCTGCCAGGTGGTCACCTGGGTGCCGTCGGCGTTGGTGCGCGTTTGTTCCAGCCCGCCCAGTTGATGGCTTTGCAGGCGTGAGACAGCAGCCGCAGCGAGCTTGAGGAGGATTTCCAGATCATCCTCCTTCTCGCCACCGCTGACCGTGCGCGATGGCAGCGGAAAAATGCTTGGCTGAGTGCGTGCCGCGACCAGGCCCAGGGTGCCCAGCGCATTGCGGATTGCATTGGGCATCGTGCGCGCCAGGGTGTTGGACGCCGCCGCTGCGCCGTAAGACATATTGTCTGGCAGGCCGGGAAGGATCTGGGCGATCAGACGCATCAGGTTGGCTTTCATGTCCGGTAGCTGCTGCGCCTGGTTCAATCCGGCCAGCAGTCTGGCTTCCAGAAACACGCCGCTGGCGTTCAGCGCCTGGGCCACGCCCTTGGGGGTGGTCATCTGCTCGACGTCGGGCAGGTCGGCGAGCAACTGGTTGATACTGGCCTGCAGCGGGGCGCTGATGGCCGGGCCAGGACTGGTCGGGCTGCCGGACTGCAGGTTTTGCAGGGCGTTGATCAGGGTGTCCAGCGAGCCTTGGCGATTTTGCTGTGCGGACAGTTGCTGCGCCAAGGCCAGTTGATCGAAGCGACCGGGCAGGGCCACGAAGTTGAGTGCCTGATTGCCTTGTACCTGAGCGCTCAGGAGGCTGCCGACCGTCAGCGGCTGCGGGCTCTCGATGGTCAGGCTGGAACCCGCCAGCGCCGTGTTGAGCAGCATCACGATGGAGCGGTAGGTGGGCGTCGCAGCGGCCGGGTTCTGGGTGGCCAGTTGATTGACTGCCTGAGCGATCACCTGGCTGGTCATGACTTTGCCCTGCAGCAGCGTGCCGACCGGTAATTGTTGGGTATCGATGCTGGTCATCGAGTTTTTCAGCGCGCCGTTTAGCTGCTGCAGTGTCAAGGTCAGCTCGTTGGCCGATGCCTGCGCCACTTGCAGCAGACTGCCGGGCGTGAACGGGACGCTGCTGGTGACCGGTAAGTTGGTCAGGCTGCCGTTGGCGAGCACCAGCCGCAACAGCAACTGGAAGTTCTGGTTGACCTGCTTGAGGGTCAGCACTTCGGCGTTAGCGGTTTCGCCTTCGGGGATCAGATTTTCCGCCGATTGCAGCATGGTCAGCACTTGCGCGGGGGAGATGCCGGCGCGCAACAGTGTCAGGGTGGCGTTTGTTGCCGGAACGCTGGTGATGTCGCCTGTCATTGCACTATCGACCCGAGGAAATTGCCCCTTTGATAACAGGACTCGCATGTATAATACCGGCCGAAACCGGACCAGCCGCCATTAACTTCTCTTCATGTAACGGCCGTATCAACCCCGACTTGAACCGCGTTTTACTCCGTATGTGTCTGTTTTGGCACATTTCGCGACGCAAAGCACTGGAAACGCCCGATGATCGCAGCCACCCCATTTTTGCAAGCGACGGCTCTGGCGTGTGAGCGGGACGGGCGGATGCTGTTCGAAAACCTCGATCTTCATCTGCACGCGGGCGACATGCTGCAGATCAGCGGTCCCAACGGCTGCGGCAAGACCAGCCTGCTGCGCCTGCTGTGCGGGTTGATGCAGCCAACGGCCGGACAGGTGGTGCTCGACGCGCAGCCAGTGGATCGTGGGCCCGCGGCACCGGGCAGCAAGCTGTTGTGGATCGGTCATGCGCCAGCGCTCAAGGATGTGCTGACGCCACTGGAAAACCTGTCCTGGCTCAGCGCACTGCACCAGCCAGCCGATGCCGACGCCATAGCCACCGCGCTAGATGCGGTCGGCCTGGCAGGTTTCGAAGACGTGCCCTGTCACACTTTGTCGGCCGGGCAGCAGCGTCGCGTCGCGCTGGCACGTCTGTATCTGCCGGGCCCGCCACTCTGGCTGCTCGACGAGCCGTTTACCGCGCTCGACCGGCAAGGCATCGAGCAACTGGAAAACCACCTCGCCGGGCACTGTGAACACGGTGGCATGATTGTCATGACCACCCACCACAGCCTGAGCCGTCTGCCCGCGGGCTATCGGGACCTCGACCTGGGGCAGTGGTCAGCATGAGCAATGTGTTTGTTCTGCTGATGCTCCGTGAGGTGCGGCTGCTGGCGAGGCGTCCCGCAGAGCTGGCCAACCCGCTGGTGTTCTTCGCGATCGTTGTCGCCCTGTTCCCGCTGGCGCTGGGGCCGCAGACGCAATTGTTGCAAACCTTGTCGCCGGGGCTGGTCTGGGTGGCGGCACTGCTGGCCGTGCTGCTGTCGCTGGACGGGCTGTTGCGCAGTGATTTCGAGGACGGCTCGCTGGAGCAGTGGGTCCTTTCGCCGCACCCGCTGGCCCTTCTGGTGCTGATCAAAGTGCTGGCACACTGGGTTTTTTCCGGGCTGGCACTGGTACTGTTGTCACCTTTGCTGGCCTTGATGCTCGGTCTGCCGGTGCAGTGCCTGTCGGTGTTGATGGTTTCGCTGCTGCTGGGCACCCCGGTGCTCAGCCTGCTGGGGGCGTTGGGCGCGGCGTTGACCGTGGGTTTGAAGCGTGGCGGCCTGCTGCTGGCATTGTTGATTCTGCCGCTGTACATCCCGGTGCTGATTCTGGGCAGTGGCGCGTTGCAGGCCGCGCTGCAGGGCATGCCGGCGACCGGCTATCTGCTGTGGCTGGGCAGCCTGGCGGCGCTGGCGATCACCCTGACACCCTTTGCGATAGCCGCTGGCCTGAAAATCAGCATCGGCGAATAATTGAGGTTCCGGGATCGAGACTTCGATGCCGGTCAACACCCTGGATGCACCCTGATGAAAAGCAACGCCATGAAAAGCAGCATCGGTTGGGCCTGGCTGCACACGCTCGGCTCGCCGAAAGGGTTTTACCGCGTCAGCGCACGCCTGCTGCCCTGGCTGAGTGTTGCCGCTGTGCTGTTGCTGGTCATCGGCATGGTCTGGGGGCTGGCGTTCGCGCCGCCGGATTACCAGCAGGGCAACAGCTTCCGGATCATTTATATCCACGTACCCGCCGCGATGCTTGCCCAGTCCTGTTACGTCATGCTGGCCGTGTGCGGGGTGGTCGGGCTGGTCTGGAGAATCAAGCTGGCCGATGTCGCACTGCACTGCGCTGCACCGATTGGCGCGTGGATGACCGCGCTGGCGCTGGCGACCGGCGCGATCTGGGGCAAGCCCACCTGGGGGGCGTGGTGGGTCTGGGACGCGCGACTGACCTCGATGCTGATTCTACTATTCCTGTATTTCGGCCTGATCGCGCTGGGCAATGCCATCAGTAACCGTGACAGCGCCGCCAAGGCCTGCGCGGTGCTGGCCATCGTCGGTGTGGTGAATATCCCGATCATCAAGTATTCGGTCGAGTGGTGGAACACCCTGCACCAGGGTTCGACATTCAGCCTCACGGAGAAACCCGCCATGCCGGCTGAAATGTGGCTGCCGCTGCTGTTTACCACCCTCGGTTTCTACTGCTTCTTCGGCGTGCTGTTGATGATGCGCATGCGTCTTGAAGTGCTGCGTCGCGAAGCGCGCACGCAGTGGGTCAAGACCGAGATTCTGCGCAGCCTGGGGCACACAGCAGCGCAGTCGGAGAACACGCTTTGAGTTTTGCATCGTTCAGCGATTTTCTTGCCATGGGCCGCCACGGGTTGTTTGTCTGGTCGGCCTACGGTTTGTGCCTTGTGGTGCTGCTGATCAACGTGGTGTTGCCGCTATGGGCGCGGCAGCGGTTTCTGAAACAGCAGGCACGTCGCCTGAAGCGGGAGAATCGCCCGTGAACCCGCTGCGCAAAAAACGCTTGTTGATCATTGTCGCGCTGCTGGCCGGTGTCGGTCTGGCCGTGACCCTGGCCCTCAGCGCCTTGCAGGAAAACATCAACCTGTTCTACACCCCCAGCCAGATCGCCAGTGGCGAGGCACCCCTGAATACGCGCATTCGGGCTGGCGGCATGGTCGAGAAGGGCTCATTGCAGCGTTCGGCCGATTCGCTGGACGTGCGTTTTGTGGTCACCGATTTCAACAAGTCGGTAACCATCACTTATCGGGGCATTCTTCCCGATCTGTTTCGTGAAGGGCAGGGCATCGTGGCGCTGGGCAAACTCAATGCACAGGGCGTAGTGGTGGCCGACGAAGTACTGGCCAAGCATGACGAGAAATACATGCCCCCCGAGGTCACCAAGGCTTTGCGTGACAGCGGTCAGGCGGCACCGACTGCGTCTCCCACACCTGTCAAACAGGGTTGATCGATGATTCCCGAACTCGGCCATCTGGCCATGATTCTGGCTCTCGGCTTTGCGCTGGTGCAGGCCATCATTCCGCTGATCGGCGCATGGCGCGGCGATCGCTTGTGGATGAGCCTTGCCCGTCCGGCAGCCTGGGGCCAGTTCAGCTTTCTGATCTTCGCCTTCGGTTGCCTGACCTACGCGTTCATGGTCGACGACTTCTCCGTCGCCTACGTTGCACAGAACTCCAACACCGCGCTGCCTTGGTACTACAAGTTCAGTGCCGTGTGGGGCGCGCATGAGGGTTCGTTGTTGCTCTGGGCCTTGATTCTCGGTGGCTGGACCTTCGCCGTGTCGGTGTTTTCCCGGCAACTGCCTCAGGTGATGCTGGCGCGGGTCCTCGCCGTGATGGGCATGATCAGCCTGGGTTTCCTGTCGTTTCTGATCCTGACCTCCAACCCGTTCGCGCGTCTGTTGCCGCAGATGCCCGCGAATGGACGTGATCTGAACCCGTTGTTGCAGGATATTGGCCTCATCGTGCATCCGCCGATGCTGTACATGGGCTATGTCGGCTTCTCCGTGGCCTTTGCGTTCGCCATCGCGGCCTTGCTAGGCGGTCGACTCGACGCTGCCTGGGCGCGCTGGTCTCGTCCATGGACTCTGGTGGCCTGGGCTTTTCTCGGCATCGGCATCAGCCTGGGTTCGTGGTGGGCGTATTACGAGCTGGGCTGGGGCGGCTGGTGGTTCTGGGACCCGGTGGAAAACGCCTCGTTCATGCCCTGGCTGGTGGGCACCGCGCTGATTCACTCGCTGGCGGTCACGGAAAAACGTGGCGTGTTCAAGAGCTGGACGGTATTGCTGGCCATTGCTGCGTTTTCTTTGAGCCTGCTGGGCACCTTCCTGGTCCGCTCCGGGGTGCTGACCTCCGTGCACGCCTTTGCCTCGGACCCGGCGCGCGGTGTGTTCATCCTGATGTTTTTGCTGGTCGTGGTCGGCGGTTCGCTGACCCTGTTCGCGATTCGCGCACCGGTGGTCAAAAGCCAGGTCGGATTCGGCTTGTGGTCGCGGGAAACCCTGCTGCTGGGCAATAACCTGTTGCTGGTGGTTGCCGCGTCGATGATTCTGCTGGGCACCCTTTATCCGCTGGTGATCGATGCCATGAGTGGCGCCAAGATGTCTGTCGGCCCGCCGTACTTCAATACGCTGTTCGTGCCATTGATGGGCTTGCTGCTGGTGGTGATGGCGGTCGGCGTACTGGTGCGCTGGAAGGACACGCCGCTGAAATGGCTGCTCGGCATGCTGGCCCCGGTACTGGTCGGCAGCGTCGTTCTGGCAGTGCTGGCCGGTCTGCTGCTGGGCGATTTCCAGTGGGCGGTGCTGGCGACCCTGATGCTCGCCGCCTGGGTGCTGCTGGCCGGGGTTCGCGACCTGCTCGACAAGACCCGCCACAAGGGTCTGCTCAGCGGCGCCCGCAGTCTGACCCGCAGCTACTGGGGCATGCAGCTGGCGCACCTTGGCATTGTCGTGTGCGCGCTGGGGGTGGTGCTGTCGAGCCAGAACAGCGCCGAGCGCGATTTGCGCATGGCCCCTGGCGAGTCCACCGAACTGGGTGGGTATACCTTTGTCTTCGAGGGCGCCCGGCATTATGAAGGGCCGAACTTCACCTCGGATCGCGGCACTGTTCGCGTGCTGCGCAACGGCGTTCAACTGACCGAACTGCACCCGGAGAAGCGCCTCTACACCGTGCAGCAGTCGGTGATGACCGAAGCGGGCATTGATGCCGGTTTCAGCCGGGACCTGTATGTTGCCCTGGGTGAACCGCTGGGCGACGGTGCGTGGGCCGTTCGGGTTCACGTCAAACCGTTTGTGCGCTGGATCTGGCTTGGCGGCCTGCTGACCGGTCTGGGCGGGGTTCTGGCGGCGCTGGACCGGCGCTATCGCACCCGGGTAAAGAACAAGGTGCGCGAGGCATTGGGTCTGTCGGGAGCTGCACAATGAAACGCTGGGTCATGGTGCTGCCACTGGTGCTGTTTCTGGGCGTGACGGCGTTTTTGTATCGCGGTTTGTATCTGGACCCCGCCGAGCTGCCCTCGGCACTGATCGGCAAGCCTTTTCCGGCATTCTCGCTGCCGGCGGTGCAGGGCGAGCGGATGTTGAGCCGTGCCGATCTGCTCGGCAAACCCGCGCTGGTCAACGTCTGGGGCACCTGGTGCGTGGCCTGCCGGGTGGAGCATCCGGTGCTGACCCGGCTGGCGCAGCAGGGCGTGCTGATCTACGGCGTGAATTACAAGGACGTCAACGCGGACGCGCTGAAGTGGCTCAAGGAATTCCATGATCCTTATCAACTGAATATTCGTGACCAGGACGGCTCTCTGGGCCTCAACCTGGGGGTGTACGGTGCGCCGGAAACCTTCCTGATCGATGCTCAGGGCGTCATTCGTTACAAACACGTCGGGGTCATCGACGACGCAGTGTGGCGCGAAAAGCTTGCCGCGCGTTATCAGCAACTGGTCGATGAGGCGCGGCTATGAAGCGCTACCTGGTGATCGTCCTGCTCAGCGTGCTGTGTTCCGGTATTGCCCACGCGGCCATCGACGCTTATGCCTTTCGCGACGATGCCGAGCGCGCCCGCTACAGCGAACTGACCCGAGAACTGCGCTGCCCGAAATGCCAGAACCAGGACATTGCCGACTCCAATGCGCCGATTGCCGCTGATTTGCGCAAGGAAATCTACCGCATGCTGGGCGAAGGGCAGAGCAATCAGCAGATCATCGATTTCATGGTCGATCGCTATGGCGATTTCGTTCGCTACAAGCCGAGCCTCAATGCACGCACCTGGTTGCTGTGGTTCGGGCCGGCCGGTCTGCTGGTCGGCGGACTCGTGGTGATCGGCCTTATCGTTGGCCGCCGCAGCAAGGCACAATCCGCTCACGCCGACGGGCTTTCCGAAGATGAAAGGCAGCGTCTCGCCACCTTGCTGGATGAGCACCGCCCATGATTGATTTCTGGATGGCAACCGGGCTGTTGTTGGTAGTCGCGCTGAGCTTTTTGCTGATTCCGCTGCTGCGCGGCCATCGCGCGCAACGGGAAGAAGACCGCACAGCTCTGAACGTGGCCTTGTATCAGGAGCGGTTGAGCGAGTTGCAGGTTCAGCACGAGCAGGGCGTGCTGTCGGTGGCGCAATTGCAGGCTGCACGTGCCGAAGCAGCGCGTGAGCTGCTTGCCGACACCGAAGGCGCCGAGCCCGCCCGCACATCGCGTCTGGGCAAGCCCTTGCTGGTGCTGGCTGCGCTGCTGGTGCCTGTGTTGGGGCTGGCGGGCTATCTCCAGCTGGGTGCCAGTGACCGGGTTGAACTGAGTCGCGAATTCGCTCGACCACCCACCTCGCTGGCAGACATGACCCAGCGTCTGGAGCGCAGCGTGCAGGCTCAACCGGATTCAGCCGAAAACCTGTATTTTCTGGCGCGCAGCTATATGGCGCAGAACCGTCCGGGTGATGCCGCGCAGATGTTCGAGCGCTCGGTGGCGCTGGCCGGAAGGCAGCCCGAGTTGCTCGGGCAGTGGGCTCAGGCGCTGTATTTCGCCAGCGACAAACACTTCACACCCCAGGTGCAGGCGCTGACCGACGAAGCGCTGCAGGCTGACCCCAAGGAAGTCACCAGCCTTGGTCTGCTTGGGATTGCCGCGTTCGAAACACAGCGCTATCAGGCGGCGGTGGATTACTGGACCCGGTTGCTCGCAGCACTGCCCGCAGATGACGCATCGCGGTCGGCGCTGGAGGGCGGCATTGCCCGCGCCAGAGAAAACCTCGCCAAACGCGCGGCAGACGCGGCGCCGGCAGTTAAGGCGAAGTCGATAAAAATTCATGTCGAGCTGGCTGCGGCACTTCAAGGCAAGGTAAGCCCGAACGACAGCGTGTTCGTCTTCGCCCGCGCCATCAATGGCCCGGCGGCACCTTTGGCGGTCAAACGCATTACCGTGGCGGACTTGCCTGCCGAGGTGGAACTGAGCGATGCCGACGCGATGATGCCGCAACTGAACCTGTCGAACTTCGCGCAAGTCCAACTGGTTGTGCGAGTGTCTCGCACAGGGCAGCCAACCACCGGTGAGTGGGTCGGCCGCAGTCAGCCACTGGCCAGTGATTCCGGGGTTCAGCAGGCGTTGATCATTGACAGTCCGGATAACTAGAGAATTCGCTTATGTACCGTACCGCACGCATCACCTTGTTGGGTCTGGTTGTTGGCCTGAGTGCCTGTGCTGTCCAGCATCCGGCACCGCCACATAGCCAGGATCCTATCCTCAACCTGCCGGGTGGCCAGCAGCCAGGCGCGCCGCGTCCGAGTAGCGCGCCTTCGGAGCCTGCCAAGGCGCCTGCCGCCGCGCCGAAGTCCTCGGCCAGCTTCGCGCCGCCACCGGGCGGCGGCAGCCACTGGGACCCGCGCCTTGGCGTGTACGTGATGGACGATCAGCCCAACACGTTCTATCGCCAGCGCACTTATTATCAGTGGAATGACGGCTGGAGTTGGGCAACCAGCCCCAACGGTCCGTGGCAGGCGACTGATGTCAGTGGCGTGCCGGCAGGGCTGGGCAAACAGTTCAGTAAATGATCCAGGCTCAATAAAAACGGCGACCTCGAAGGTCGCCGTTTTGCATTGCCTGAGCGGCTTATTTGCCGGGATAGATCTGGTCGAACACACCGCCGTCGATGAAGTGGGTCTTCTGCACCGTGCGCCAGTCACCGAAGGTTTTCTCCACCGAGAGGAAGTCCACTTTCGGGAAGCGATCGGTGTACTTGGCCAGCACCTGCGGATCACGCGGGCGCAGGTAGTTTTTGGCAGCGATCTCCTGGCCTTCCGGTGACCACAGGTATTTCAGGTATTCCTCAGCCAAGGGGCGGGAGCCTTTCCTGTCCACGACCTTGTCGACCACACTCACCGGTGGCTCGGCTTCTGCCGACACGGAGGGGTAAACCACTTCGAACTGATCGCGACCGAATTCGCGCGCGATCATTTCCGCTTCGTTCTCGAAGGTGACCAGCACGTCGCCGATCTGGTTGGTCATGAACGTTGTAGTTGCACCACGGCCGCCGGTATCAAGCACTGGCACATGTCTGAACAGATCACCGACGAATTTCTTCGCCGCCGCTTCATCGCCGCCTTTTTTCAGGGTGTAACCCCATGCCGAGAGGTAGGTGTAGCGGCCGTTGCCCGAGGTTTTCGGGTTGGGCACGATGACTTCCACGCCATCCTTGATCAGGTCCGGCCAGTCTTTGAGGGCCTTCGGGTTGCCCTTGCGCACGATGAATACCGTGGCCGAAGTGAATGGCGCGCTATTGTTCGGCAGGCGGCTGACCCAGTCTTCCGGCACCAGCTTGCCATTGTCGGCCAGGGCATTGATGTCAGTGGCCATGTTCATGGTGATCACGTCAGCCGGCAGCCCGTCGATGACCGAACGCGCCTGCTTGCTCGACCCGCCGAAAGACATCTGCACAGTCACCTCTTCATTCTTCTCGGCTTTCCAGTGTTTCTGGAAGGCGCTGTTGTAGTCCTTGTAGAAATCACGCATCACGTCATAGGAGACGTTGAGCAGCGTTGGAGCTGCCTGGGCAGCGCTGGCAAAAGCCAGGCCGGCGGCCAGTAGCGAGGCGGCGAAGAGTTTATTCACTGCAGGGTCCTTGAGATGAAGAGTCGTGTGACAAGCCTGATGGCGTAATGCCGCGACACTATCAGCATCGCGCCTGCGGTTTAAAGACCGAAAAGATCTTTGCTTATGCCTTGTGCTCTGTTTTTTTAAACAATTGATTGCCGCAGCGTGAGCAGAACGCCGCGCCATGCTCGTGAAGGTTTTTCGAGCACACCGGACAGTCGTGTTTCAACTGCTCGCCGCGCATGGCGTTGGCCAGCTCGGCGGTGAATATCCCGGTGGGCACGGCGATGATCGAGTAACCGGTAATCATCACCAGCGAGGAGAGCATCTGGCCGAGCGGGGTCTTGGGCACGATGTCGCCAAAGCCCACCGTCGTCAGGGTCACGATAGCCCAGTAAATGCCTTTGGGAATGCTGGTGAAACCATGCTCCGGACCTTCGATAACATACATTAGCGTGCCGAACACGGTGACCAGCGTAGACACCGTGACCAGAAACACGATGATCTTCTGCTTGCTGCCACGCAGCGCCGCCAGCAGGTAATTGGCTTGCCGCAGGTAGGTGCCGAGCTTGAGCACCCTGAAAATCCGCAGCATACGGATGATCCGCACGATCAGCAGGTATTGCGCATCGCTGTAATAGATCGACAGCACGCCCGGCACGATCGCCAGCAGGTCCACCAGCCCGTAGAAACTGAATGCGTACTTCAGCGGCCGCGGCGAGCAATACAGGCGCAGCATGTATTCGATAGCAAACATCAGCGTGAAGCCCCATTCGATCCACGCGAAGAGCATCGCGTAATCACGATGAATACTCTCGATGCTGTCGATGATAGTGACCAGCAGACTGAGCAGAATCGCGACCAGCACCGCCTTGTCAAACATCCGCCCGGCAGGCGTGTTGGCCTCGAAAATAACAATATGCAGCCGTTCGCGGCGGCTGAGAGAGCTGTCCATGGTGGTTCCCGAATCAAAGATCGGGTGAGCCTAGGAGCATTGGGTGGTTGAGTGCAAGCACACAAGACCTGCGGGAACGAGCCGGGCGACGCTTCGCTTGCTCGCGAAGAGGGCGTGATAGCCCGCGTAAAGGTGACCTGAGTTGAACCCCAATCCACCTGACACCACAGAGCCGCTGTGTGACGCAGAGCGTCACGAACTGCATTCCCACGCGGAGCTTGAGGAACGATAGTCATCAGGCTCCGGGCCGTGCCTCTAGCCCGACTCATCTAAAGTGCTTTTCGATCTCGGTGGCACTGACGACGCAAATTGCGACGTAATCCATCCGAACCATGCCTGATGGCGAGGCGAACGCCCATCCTACTGCTGCGCCACGTCATCCTTCTCCCAGCCGCCGCCGAGTGCCAGAAACAGATTGATCTGCCCCATCGCCACCTGCGTGTTGGCCTCTGCCATTTGCGCGCGCACGTCAGTGTAAGTGCGCGTAGCCTGCAGGTCGGCGAGGAACGAGGCGCGTCCGGCCTGATAGAAACGGTGCGTCTGGTCAGCCGCCTCCTTGGCAGATTGCTCGGCTTCTCTGAGGGCGTCGCGGCGGTCGAGCAGGGCGGTGTATTGCGCCAGACCGGTCTGGGTTTCACGGATGGCATTGAGCACCACACCGTCAAAGCGCGCCAGGGCCGCCTGCGCCGAGGCTTCGGCCTGATGGATGCGGGCGCGTGAGCCGTTGGACGGAATGGTCCAGTTCAGCAGCGGCCCGAAGCCCCAGCGATTGGCCGCCGGCTTGCCAAGGTTCTCGATCAGGCCGGTGGTGCCAATGCTCGCGCCGATGCTGATGTCCGGATACAGCTCGCCGGTGGCAACACCGATCTCGGCAGTCGACATCGCCAGATGGCGTTCAGCCTGACGCACATCCGGGCGGCGTTTGAGCAGCGCTGCGCCGTCGCCCACCGGCATGACCTGCGCAATCTGCGGCAGCTGGTTGCAGGTGCTTACCCCGGCGGGCAGTTGCTCGACAGGTTTGGCCAGCAGCATCGACAGGCGGAACATCGCAGCCTGACGGCGCGCCTCGTAACGGGGCATTTCGGCGCGCAATGACTTGAACTGCGTCTGCGAACGAGTGACCTGGGTTTCATCGCCACGCCCGGCATCACGCAGGCGCTGGTTTAGGGACACACTCTGTTTTTGCAGGTCCAGCGATTCGCGGGCGATGTCGAGCTCTTCGTTGGCCGCACAAATCTGCGTGTAGGCGCGCACCACATCGGCGACCACCGTGATACGTGCCGTATCCACCGCTGCCTGATTGGCATCGACATTGGCCTGCGCCGCTTCGATGCCACGCTGCAAGGTGCCGAACAGATCGAACTGGTACGAAGTGGTCAGACCCACGTCGCCGACATTGGCCACCGGCACCTTGTCGGTCAGCAGAAACGCCTCGCCCGACTCCTGCACGCGCTGCGCGCCGATCTTCGCGCCGTTGGTAAAGCCGCCGGCCGCCTCGGCTTCCGAGGTCTGATAGCGGGCACGCTGCAGGTTGGCGGCAGCGATGCGCAGGTCGGTATTGGAAGCGATGGCCTGGCGCACCAGCTCATCCAGACGCGCATCCTGGTACAGGCGCCACCAGTGTGCAGGCACCGGGGCCGAAACCGTATTGACCGAGCGACCCGCCAGTTCACCCTGCAGGTCCGGACGATTGATGGCGCCGTCTTTGGGCAACTGGTAATCCGGGCCGACCATCTGGCAGGCCGACAGCACGGCGGTAAAGCCGAGCGCGGCCACGCGTAAAGCACGTTTCATCGGCTGCGCTCCTGCGTGTCGTCGATAATCGACACCGTCGCGGTACGCCCGGCAATCATGCGGAAATCGGCAGGCACGTCATCGAAGGCAATCCGCACCGGAATCCGCTGCGCAAGACGCACCCAGCTGAAGGCCGGGTTTACGTTGGGCAGCAGGTTCGAGCCGCTGCTGCGGTCGCGGTCTTCGATACCGGCAACGATGCTCACCACATGGCCGGTCAGCCGCGCGTTGTCGCCGATGACACGGATGTCGACGCCTTGGCCGACATGGATGCCATCGAGCTTGGTTTCCTCGAAATAGCCGTCGATGTGGAACGACGTCGAATCGACCACCGAAAGCACCGGACGCCCGGCAGTGACGAACTCATGTTCGCGGGGGGCGCGGTCGTTGAGGTAGCCGTCCACCGGGCTGCGGATCACCGAGCGATCCAGGTTCAACTGCGCGGCATCCACCGCAACCTTTGATTCGCCCAATGCCGAAAGGGCTCGGGCTTCGCGTGACTGGCTTTCTTCCAGTTGCTCGCGGGCGACCAGATTGCCCAGGCCGCGGTTACGCTTGTTCTCGCGGCGCGCCTGTTCCCAGGTTTCCTGACGTTCGGCGACCGTCGCCTGCGCCTGACGCAGTGCCAGACGGAAGCGGTCCTGATCGATGGTGAACAGGACCTGGCCCTTGTGCACAGGCTGGTTGTCAGTGACGTCGACCTTCTGGATCAGCCCGGAGACGTCCGGTGCGATCTGCACGATGTCGGCGCGGATATGCCCGTCGCGCGTCCACGGTGCATACATGTAATACATCACCATGCGCCATACCACCACGGCGGCCAGGGTGACAACCAGCAGGGTCAGGACCACGCGGCCCAGTGTCAGTATCGGTTTTTTCATGTCATCAGGTATCGACTTAGAGTATCCACGGCGCTGAGCAACAAAGCGTATAGACCTACGTTGAACAAAGCCCGGTGCCAGACCAGACGGTAGAAGTGGGCACGCGACAGCACCGCGTGCACGACCAGAAACAGCAGATAGGCGATGCCCATCATCGCCAGGAACGTGGGGATGAAGATCCCGCTGATGTCCAGATCACCGATCACAGGGGCGCTCCATCGATGTTGTGCGGCAGTTGCTCGGTCAGTTCGCCGCCCACGGTGACGATCTCGACCCCCGGCAGCAGCGCCAGGCGCAGGCCGCTGAGGGCATGCAGCAGGTGCAGTCGGGCCGGGCTGTCGCCCATCTCCTGATCGGTCAGTGAACGGCGTGCGCGGTCCATGGCCATCAGCAGGCCTCTGGGCGCGGGTAGCCGTTCACCGGCCTTGCGGCACTGTTTGAAATAGCCACTGGCTTCGTCGATCACCTGACGCAGCAATACCTGAGCAGCAGGCGTGGCACGGCGGGTGTAGGCCAGCAGGTCGAGCATGTTCAGCGCGACGCGCAGTTCACGCAGGGCAATCCCGGTGTCCTGGGCGGTGAGCGTCAGGCGCGGCAGTTGCTGCATCAGGCGGTCGAGCATTTGCACGCCCATGCGCCGATGCTCGGCCAGCGAAGCGTTTTCACTGAGGCTGGCGATGTCACGCCAGCTGAAACGGGTCAGACGCTTGACGGCCAGTTCGACGCCGAACGGGCGGAACACCAGGGTCCAGATGAAGGCGAACAACAGCCCGGCAGGACCCGCCAGGTTGGAGTTGAGGAAGTTCATGAAGTCCGCGTCATAAGCGCTCTGGATACTGATGAACGACGAGGTGTTGACGATGGTCAGCAGCGTACCGAGAAAGAAGCGCGGCTGCACGGTCAGGGTCCCGACGCATATGAACGGCACGGCAAAGGCCAGCACCAGCATCGGGAAGTCATGCAGGTTGGGCAGCACCACAAACAGGTACAGGCTGGCGAACACCACCGAGAGCAGGGTCCAGAAGAAGAACCGGTAGATTTGCGGAGCAGGGTCGTCCATGGCGGCGAAGAAACTGCACGACACCGCTGCCAGTGCCACGGCACTTGCGCCGTCTTTCCAGCCGAGCAGAATCCACAATACCGACGCGGCGATGATCGCCAGTACCGTCGAAGTCACCGAATAGAGCATCAGACCGCGGTCGAGAAACGGCGTCAGGCGGCCCAGGCGCCAGTGGCGGTAGACCGCGCGCCACTGTGACTGGTCGTCGGTCTTGATCGCGTATTGCAGGGTACGGCAATCCAGCCACAGGTCGATCCATTCACCCAGCCTGAACAGTGTATTTGAAAGCAGCAGTTGATCGCGATCGTCCAGTTGCGCGGAGTCCGGCTGCAGGCTCTGCAGATCGCGGTGCAGCTGCTGCCATTGCCCCACCTGCGGCCCATCGGCAGTGCTTTCGAGCCAGTCGCAAGCCTTTTGCAACAAGGGCTTGATGCTGGCCAGCAGCTCGGGCGTGCGTCGCTCCAGCGCCCACAGCGCGTCGTCCAGCGCATCGATGACCGGCAAGAGGTGGATCATCCGGCCGCGCAGTTCATTGGCGTTGCGCACGGTTTGCTTGCGGGCGCCTTCGTGGCTCAACTGGCCGATCATCATTTCCAGTGAGTTGAAGCTGCCGACCATCGAGTTGCGCAGCGTACCGATTTCTTCGGGCTGGCAGGTGCGGCTGATAAAACGCTGGCTGTAGGTCGCGGCATCGCTGAACCACTTTTCCGTGGTGGCCTGAAACACCGGCGCCAGGCGTCTGGGCCAGAACATCGCACCCACGACAGCGGCGCAGATGATGCCGAGGAAAATCTCTTCGGTACGCGACACCGCGATGTCGAATACAGCTTGCGGGTTGTCGACCACTGGCAGCGAAATCAGCGGCATGGTGTAGCCGGCCAGCATCAATGCGTAGCTGTTGGCGGTGCGCAAGTGCAGGGACAGAAACAACAGGGTGCCGGTCCACAGCCCGACCACGATGGCCAGCAACAAGGGTGTCTGCACGAACATGGGCACCAGCACGACCGATGCCGCCGCACCGGCCAGGGTTCCGGCCGCTCTGTACAGCGCCTTGGAACTGGTCGGGCCGACGAAGGGGCTGGAGACGATGTACACCGTGGCCATTGCCCAGTAGGGGCGGGGCATTTCCATCAACAATGCGATGTACAGCGCCAGCATCGACGCCCCGAAGGTGCGTACACCGTAGAACCAGTCGCGTGCAGGTGGAACGCTGGAGAAAAATCCGTTCAAGCCTGGCCCTCGTGTTCGCGCTGCGCCGCATCGGCAAACGCCTGTAACACCCGCAAGGTGGCCTCCAGGTCGGCAGGTTGCAGGCCTTGCAGCACTTCGGCACGCAAGCGGGTCAGCTCGGCTTCGATGGCACACGCCAGTGCGCGACCTTTGCGCGTCAGGCTCAAGGCCTTGGCGCGGCGGTCATTCGGATCTTCGGTGCGACAAACGATATCGGCCTTGCACAACTGGTCGAGCAGACGCACCAGCGTCGGGCTCTCCATGCCGGCCGCCTGGGCCACTTTTACCTGATGTGCGCCATCGCCCAAGCGTGCAATGGCCAGCAACGGTACTGCGCAGGCTTCGGAAATGCCATAGGTCACCAGCGTGTTCTGGCAAATGCGTCGCCATTGGCGAGACGCGGCCACCAGGCCACTGCTGATTGTCCGATGCAGGGATTCGACAGACATGAAAACACCAGGAATTTAGTTAGGAGCGATATTGTTAGTAGGGATATAAATAGCTTGCTAACTAATATCCCGTAACAACTGCTTACAGTCAACCCGAAGCCGCCCGGCGGAGGCGCTTTTTTAACCCGGCGAAAGCGTATTTCGAGGCGGCGTAGCGTTGATGAAGGGGCGCCTTTGTCAGTTTCAAGTGCCATAAGTTCATTTTTCATGAAGATAATTACTACCGTCTGTCGGTAATTTGCGGCTTTTTGCGCTGTATCGGCCTCGATACATTCAAAAAAATGACGCGCTTCGCAAAACACTTCTTCACGTTAATCAACGCTTACAGCTTGGTGGTGGCACATAACCTCATCGCAACAATTGATATCGCAATGGTGGCATCGGCTATATTTAGACGTTTTGTTGACGCCAAAGCATTGTCGATGCTGTTTAAAAAATAAACGATTCAGCCGATAGTCTGGATGACCAAACGGGCCAGCACACCCGTTCCAGAGCCATTCAGTTGGTGCGCGATGCGCACCTTGCGAGCTACGCCATGATCGACCTTGCTACCTGGAATCTCTCCGTCCCTGTCGGAAGCCCTGCGACCATCATCGAAACCCCCAAATTGGTAAAGGGCTATCGGGATGGCTATTTCCAGTCCGGGGATACGCTGTTCTTCTGGGCACCGGTGACGGGTTCAACCACCGAAAACGCCAAGTACCCGCGTTCCGAATTGCGCGAGACGACGTCGGACGGAAGAGTCTTCAACTGGGCCTACTCCAGTGCCGACAACTTTCTGCGCGCGACCCTGGAAGTCGATCAGGTGCCTTCCAGCGGCAAGATCGTGATCGGTCAGATTCACTGCTACCAGAGCACCGAACCGCTGCTGAAGGTGGAGTATCAGTACAAGGAGAAGCTGCAGACCGGCAATATCGTCGCCAAGTTTCGTCGTACGCCGGACTCGGAAATCGAGGTCATCAACATCGCCCAGGGTGTGCCGCTCAATAAGCAGTTCAACTACACCATCAACCTGTCGCCGTCTGGCGATCTGACGGTGAATGCCTTCGACGCAGTCTGGTACGCCAAGCTGGATTCAGCCTGGGCCAGCAAACTGTTCTATTTCAAGGCAGGGGTCTACACGCAGGACAACACCGGCTACACCACGGAAGGCGGCTCGGCCACGTTCTACAAGCTGGCCATTGCCCACGAGAAAAAGAATTGATCCTTTCGCGCCGCAGGCTTCAGGCCGCCGGGAATATCAGACTGAAGCAGATTCTGCCGACGGCGGGTTGAGCGACTTCGACCCGACCGCCGTGCAGTTGCATGATTGCCGTGACGATCGCCAGCCCCAGGCCGTTGGAATCCGAACGCTCATGGCGTGAGGCATCACCGCGATAGAAACGATCGAACAAGCGTGCGAGGGTGGCTTCCGGCAGCACCGGTCCACGGTTCTCCACATCGATCTTCCAGTGCCTGTCCACAGCCGTCACCTGCATCAGAATCTCGCTGTCTTCATCAGCGTAGCGAATCGCATTGGCGACCAGATTGCTCAATGCACGCCGCAGCAAAATCGGATCGGCCAGCAGCGTGCCCTGTCCGTGGGTGCTCAGGGTCAGGTTGCGTTCTTCGGCCAGCCCCTCGAAATAGCCGGCGACCCGTTGCAGTTCGTCATGCAGATCCAGCGACTGACGTTCCAGCGCGGCCTGGGCTTCGTCCGCCCGTGCCAGAAACAGAATGCTTTCCACCAGCCGCGAGATGCGCTCCAGCTCTTCCAGATTGGAGGCCAGCAGCGCCTGATATTCATCGGCGCTGCGGTTCTGGCGCAAGGCGACCTGACAGTGGCCCATCAGCGAGCCGACCGGTGTGCGGATTTCGTGGGCCAGGTCGGCAGAAAACTGCATCAGGCGCCGGTAGCCATCGTCCAGACGGTCAAGCATGGCGTTGAAGGCGTCGCTCAGTTGTTGCAGCTCGACGGGCGTATCGCGGCTGTCGAGGCGTTTGTGCAGGCTGGCCGGGGTGATTGCGGCGGCATGGGCGGCCATTCTGCGCAGTGGACGCAAGCCGCGACGCAGCAGCACATAACCCAGGGCTGCGGTGATCAGAAACGCCAGGGCCACGGCTATATAGATGCGCTGACGGAAGCTGGCGAGCATGGCCATTTCCTTGACCATCAGGTGCGCGGCCTGCAAACGTACTTCGACACCGTTGGACATCACCTGAACGGCAGCAGCGCGTAACGGCACGCCTTGCAGGCTCATGCCGCTGCGCAGGTCGTCGACCCGCAGCGGTTGGTCCTGCGCCACGGTCGGCAGCTCCGGCAGGGGCGCGTGCTGCGGGTTGACCGAGATCACTGGTGATTTGCCTGGCTCGCCGATGATGAAGATATCTTCTTCGCTGTCGAGCATGTTCTCGAACAGTTGCGGGCTGCCTTTGAGGTTGTCCATGGTCAAGTCATAGCGCAGCAGCTTGCGAAAGTGGTCCAGCCGGGCGAGCACGGCATGGTCGCTGCGTTGCATGACCGTTTCTTCGATTGACTGATACAGGTACAGGCCGGCGCCGCTGACAGTGAGCATCGCCACCAGGGCAAAGGCCAGGGTCGAACGCAGGGTCAGGGAAGGCTGGCGTCGCATGGCCGCACCTCGCACACATAACCGATGCCACGCACGGTGTGGATGAGTTTGACCGGGTAGGGCAGGTCCACCTTGCTGCGCAGGCGCTTGATGGCGACGTCCACGACATTGGTGTCGCTGTCGAAATTCATGTCCCAGACTTCCGAGGCAATCTGTGCCCTGGACAGTACGTCGCCTTCGCGGCGCAATAACAGGTGCAGCAGGGCGAACTCCTTGTTGGTCAGCACGATGACCTGTTGCTGGCGCGTCACCCGGCGGCGCAGCAGGTCCAGCTCAAGGTCGGCCAGATGAAAGTGGTCCGCCTCGCGTACCACGCCCCGGCGCAGGATGGTGCGGATGCGCAGCAGCAGTTCGGTGAAGGAAAACGGCTTGACCAGATAATCGTCGGCGCCCAGCTCCAGGCCGCGAATCCGGTCCTGCAACTGGTCGCGCGCGGTCAGAAACAGCACTGGCACGTCCTGCCGGGCGCGCAGTACTTCGATGATTTGCCAGCCGTCGATGCCCGGCAGCATCACGTCCAGCACAATCAGGTCATAGCGGTTTTCCAGCGCCAGGTGCAGGCCGTCGGCCCCGTGCTGGGTCCAGTCCACCTTGTAGCCGGACTCACCCAGACCTTTCTTCAGGTACTCGCCGGTTTTGGTGTCATCTTCAATCAGCAGGATATGCATCGTTTTGTCCGCTACGCTTTTGCCTGCACCCATGGTGCGCCGATGCCGGAGTCTAACGAGTTGCCGACAAGGTGTCCGACGAATGACAAAAATGTCATTGCCCGGTCATTCTGCGGTGCCGGTAGCGGTGCAAAGATGGGTTTCAGATCTCACCTGCCAAGGAAGTACCGATGAAGACTGCACTCTCAACTACGTTCGGCCTGCTGTTGCTCAGTGCCGCTGTCATGACCCAGGCTGCCGACATGAAGGTGGTCAAACCGATGCGTGGGACCGTCGACAGCGTCAGCGCCGACACCCTCGATTTCACCACTCGCTCGGGTCAGCACGAAAGTATCAAGCTGACTGACAAGACCGGTATTCGTCTTGTGTCCGAAGCTGACTTCAAGCAAATCAAAGACGACAGCTTTGTCGGTTCGGCTGCCATCCCGCAGGCGGACGGCACCCTGAAAGCGCTGGAAGTGACCGTTTTTGAGGCGAGCCTCAAAGGCAGCGGCGAAGGTCACTATGGCTGGGAAAATGCTGATGGCAGCACCGGCACCATGACCAATGGCACCGTTGGCACGCTGGCCGGCACCGATGGCCGCACGCTGACCGTCAATTACAAGGGCGGCGAGAAGAAACTGGTGGTGCCGCAGGATGTGCCTATCGCCTACGTCGAGCCAGGCAAGGTCGACCAGTTGACCAAGGGCGCCAAGGTCGTGGTGTTCCCGGCTGACGACGGCAAGTCCGCTCGTGGTGTGGCCGTCGGCAAGGGCGGTTTCACACCGCCGATGTAATCACCGCCAGGGCTATCAGGGGCGCAAGGCTGCCCCTGACAGCCTTTTTCCATGCCTGATCAGAGGGATCTCGACATGAAAACCCGCCCCATCCATCCGTGGCCGGTGCGCCTGACCCACTGGGTCAATGCCGTGGGCATGGTCTGTATGTTCATGAGCGGTTGGGCGATCTACAACGCATCGCCACTGATGCCGTTCACCTTTCCCAAATTTCTGACACTCGGCGGCTGGCTGGGCGGTTCCATTGCCTGGCACTTCGCGGTGATGTGGCTGTTGGTCATCAACGGTCTGATTTATGTGCTGTATGGCGTGTTCAGCCGCCACTTCAAACTCGACCTGCTGCCGGTTCGGCCGTCCGAAGTGACGCGTGACATGAATGACGCGTTGCGTTTTCGACTGGTCCACGTCAAAGGCCGTTACAACGCCGTGCAACGGTTGATGTACTGGCTGGTGCTGGCCATGGGCGTATTGGTGGTGCTGTCCGGCCTGGCTATCTGGAAACCGGTGCAGTTTCAGGGGCTGGTCAGTCTACTGGGCGGATTCGATTTCGCCCGTTGGGTACATTTCGGGGCGATGACCGCCATCGGCGCGTTTGTCATCGTCCATCTGTTGCTGGTCGTGCTGGTGCCCAGTACTTTGCTGCCGATGATTACCGGCGGCCGCCAGCCGAACGAAGACGGAACTGCGCAATCATGAACGAACCTCGTAAACGTACGACTCAGCGCATCATTCTGGAGCCTGCGCAGCAGCGTCAGCTGGTCGATATCCAGCGCCGCTCGTTTCTGCGCGCGGGGCTGACCGTGGGCGCGATGTCGATGCTCACGGGCTGCAACCTGCAGGATGGCGATCAGGTCGATAAAGTGCTGTGGGCCATGTCGCGCTGGAATGACCGGGTTCAGGCCTGGCTATTCAACGGCCAGAAGCTGGCGCCGACCTACAGCAAGGCGCAGTTGACCAACCCGTTCCCGTTCAATGCGTTCTACCCTGAGTACAACGTGCCGGAGCTGGATCTTTCCGATTACCAGCTGGCGGTGTCGGGGCTGGTGCGGGACAAGCAGCCGTGGACGCTGGAGGCGCTGCGCAAATTGCCGCAACGCACGGACATCACTCGGTTGATCTGCATCGAGGGCTGGAGTGCGATAGGGCAGTGGGGCGGCGTGCCGTTGAAGACTTTTCTGGAGTACATCGGCGCTGACACTACGGCGCGTTTTGTCGGTTTCAAGTGCGCTGACCGCTATTACTCAAGTCTGGATATGCCTACTGCGCTGCATCCGCAGACCTTGTTGGCGCTGGATTTCGGTGAAGTGGCCCTGCCACCTGATTACGGTTACCCGTTGCGGGTGCGTGTGCCGACCAAGCTGGGCTTCAAGAATCCCAAGCACATCGTGGAGATTTTCGTCAGTAACGAGAATCCTGGGGGGTATTGGGAGGATCAGGGCTATAACTGGTTCAGCGGGATCTAGGCGCGGACGCAGAGCGTCCCGAACGGCATGCGACGCAGAGCGTCGCACGATGGCGGTAGTGAGATTATCGTTCCTCACGCTCCGCGTGGGAATGCAGTTCGTGACGCTCCGCGTCACACTCAGGTGCAGTAACCACCGGGCAGGGCAAAGAGCCGCACCTTTGGCGGGCGCGGCGCTTCAGATCAGTTCAGGCCCAGTTTGCCGCGCAGGGTCGAGAGGTCTTCCGCCAGGGTGTTGACCGGGCCGATCAGGGCTTTGCGGTCGTTCTCTTTGACTTTGTCGTAGGTTTCAAAGCCACCGTCCTTGGTTTTGTATTTGGCGAGGATTTTGTCCACGGTGGCGAAGTTCTTGTCGACTTTGCTGGAGAAGGCCTTGTCCTGCTGTTCGATCTGCGGGCGGAACAGGTCGACGATTTTCTTCGCGCCGTCGATGTTGCCCTGGAAGTCATACAGGTCGGTGTGGCTGTAACGGTCTTCTTCGCCGGAGATCTTGGTCGCTGCCACTTCTTCCAGCAGGGCTGCGGCGCCGCCGACGACTTTTTCCGGCGGGAAGGTCAGGTCGGCCACGCGCTTTTCCAGGTCCTTGACGTCGCTCAACAGCTTGTCGGCGATAGGGCCCTGATCCTTGGTGGTGTTCTGCGAGAACAGCGCATATTCCAGGCGATGGAAGCCGGTGAAGTCTTCCGCCGTCACGCCTTGTTCATGGTCGTCGACGCGTGAGTCGATGGACGCGTCCAGGTCACTGAACAGTTCGGCAATCGGCTCGACCGACTCGTAGTACACGCGGGTCGGGGCGTAGAGCTTCTTGGCTGTGGCGATGTCGCCTTTCTTCACGGCATCGGTGAATTTCTGGGTGTGGCTGACCAGTTCTTCGATGTTCTCGGTCACGTAGATCTTGTAGTCCGACACCGGGCCTACCAGATCCAGCGGCGCGGTGGCGGCGAAGGCCGCCAGTGGAGTCTGGAGCAGGCCAAGGGTCAGGAGCAAAGCCAGGGGCGTCTTTTTCATGAGTGTCTTCCGGGTCAGGAGTGGATAGGTCATGCGTTTTGAGTGGACGATACGGCCGCCAGCAGCGAGCGACCGATGAAATCCTGGTCGCCGGTTACCCCCGGCAGGGTGAAGAAATAGCCGCCACCGACCGGTTTGAGGTATTCCTCCAGCGGCTCGCCGTTAAGCCGGCTCTGTACCGTAATGAAGCCTTTTTCCAGGTCGGCCTGGTAGCAGATGAACAGCAGACCCATGTCCAGCTGACCGTTCTTGTTCACCCCGTTGGAGTAATTGAACGGGCGGCGCAGGATCAGATTGCGCTGGCTTTCGGCGGTACGCGGGTTAGCCAGGCGGATGTGCGAATCCAGTCGGGTTTTCTTGCCTTCCGGGTCGGCTGCGTAGTTGGGCACATCGCTCTCGACTTTGCCGTCCATGGGCGCGCCGGTGCTTTTGCTGCGGCCGAAAATCGACTCCTGCTCCTGCAAGGGCGTGCGGTCCCAGCGCTCGACGAAGTTGCGGATGATGCGCACCGCCTGATAGCTGCCGTTGGCGGCCCAGGCCGGTTCGTCGCTGCCCGGCTGCACCCAGACCAGTTCGTTCATGGTCTTCTGGTTGTTGGAATCCGGGTTCGCCGAGCCATCCCGGAAACCCAGAAAGTTGCGCGCGCTTTCCGGCGGCTGACCGGGTTTCTTCGGTGCCTGGGGCGGCACGGTGCCTTCCTGTTTCCAGCGCACCAGCAGCAGGTCGGGCAGGTTCTTGACGATGTCGCGTAGCGCATGGATGTTGCTGTCGGCGGTGTTGGCGCAGAACTGGATGCTCAGGTCGCCATGGCAACTGGCCGGGTCCAGCGCATCGTTGGGGAAACCGGTCATGCGGCTCAAGCGTTTCGGCTTGATCGGGGCCAGACCGAAACGCTCGTCGAACAGCGACTCGCCCACCGACACGGTGATGGTCAGGTTGTCCGGGGTCACCACCGGACCGAGAATCCCCGAGTCCGGCGGTGGCAGTTTCGGATCGATCTCCGGCACCGGGCCACCGGTCATCAGGAACGCGATACGCTCGTTCAGCGTGCGAAACAGACGTTCCAGGTCCTCACGGTCTGCGGCCAGAACATCGAATGCCACCAGCATGCCCGCAGCAGGGCGCGGGTTGACGATGCCGCTCTGATGCAGGCCGTGAAACTCGTTGTGGTCCTGCGTTTTCTCACTGTTCGGCGCTTCGGCGACTTGTGCAGGTGCTGCGGCAAGTACGTTGCCACTCAGGCTGCTGCCAGCCAGCGCGGCCGCAGCAGCGCCAAGCCCCATCAGCACGCGGCGGCGTTGCAGGGAGGCCGGAGCGTTGCTTGTGTCTGGATTGCTGTCCGGATTTTTCATCGTGCTGTGCTCCAGTAAATCAAAGGCCGGAGAGGCCGAGTGCCGGGTCGATGCCATTGAGTGCGTCAGCCAGAGCGCCAGCCTTGGCGGCGATCTGCTGACGTTGCGTCTCATTCACCTGATCGTAGGGGCGCACGCCACCATCGGCGCTGCTCAACGCATCAAGCGTGGTGTCCAGATCAGCCATGGCTGCGTCGATCTTTTGCAACAGATCGCCCGCACTGCGGGCCAGCAACGGCCGCAGCAGGTCGACGATCTTGCGGGTGCCGTCGAGGTTGGCGGCAAAGCCGTTGAGGTCGCTGTGGCTGTAGCGTTCCTCTTCGCCGTTGCTGCGCACATCAGCCAGGCTGCGCAGTGTGCGCGTGGCAATGGCCGCCAGTTGTTCGGGCGCCAGCGATTGCGCCATCAACTGTTGCTTGAGCTGGGTGACGTCGGTTTGCAGACGCTGTGCGACCGGCGCCAGGCCCTCGACACTGTGTTGCTCGTAAAGGCCGTACTCGATGCGATGAAAGCCGCCGAAGCCGGGGTCCTGTTCACGTTTCTCGTAATAGTCGGCGCGGGCATTGATCGCATTGTCTAGCTCGGCCAGGCGCTGTGCAGCCGGTGCAATGCGCTGATAGGCGGCGCGGGCGGGCAGGTAGGCCGCCTGGGCGGCGCTCAGGTCGCCGGCATCAATGGCCTGTTGCAGGGCGGTGACGGCCTTGATCAGCGCCGAGCTCTGCAGGCTCAGGTACACGCGGTACTCGGAGAGCGGCCCGATGAAGGCGGTCATGGACGGACGCGCCTTGGCCTTGGCGTCGGACTCTGCCGTCGGCGTGACGTGCAAGGTGCCGCGCGGATTACTCAGCAGACCGCAGGTAATCGCGTAATCGCCGGGTGCCAGGTTGGCATTGATCACCTGACTCAGACCTGGCGCGATGTTTTCCCGTTCTTCAATCACCAGCACGCCATCGAGGATTTCCCATTCTACGGCGCGCTCCGAGCGGTTGACGATGCGGAAGGCGTTCTTGCCCGCGGCGACCGTCAAGGCGTTCGGTTCGCAGTTGTGGGCGTGGATATTGACCACGGTTTCAGTACCGGCATTGGCCGCGCGCTTTTTCGCCGCAACCTGCGAGGCGTAGTAGAACAGCCCGCCTGCGGCGATCATCAGGATCACTGAGCCGGCGACTGCCAATTGCAGGACACGGGGCGGCCGGGCTTTCCCGGAAGGCCCTGAGGGACGGTTAGACATGGAGGCCCTTATTCGTTCGTAACAGAAGATGTGTTTGGCTGCATGACCTTGCCAGCGGTCGGGGTGTGCGGCTTGAAGAACAGCAGCAGCGCCCCGATCAGGTAAATCAGGTAGGCACTCAGGGTGCTGACCGTCGGCGCGTCCTGGTAACCGAACATGCCCGCCAGTACCGAACCGGCAGGGCCGTCCATCGGCAGCAGCGCACTGATGTCGAAAACCACTTCCTGCAGGTGATTCCAGACCCCGGCTTCATGCAGTGCCTGAACGGAGTTGGCGAGAATGCCCGCTGCCACTACCAGAATGAACAACCCGGTCCAGCGGAAAAACAGACTCAGGTTCAGACGCATGCTGCCGCTGTAGATGGCCACACCGAAACCGACCGCCAGCAACAGGCCGAGCAGGGCGCCCAATGGTGCGCCGGAGCCTTCGCTCTGCTGGAACACGGCGAGCAGAAAGAAGACGGTCTCCAGCCCTTCGCGGGCCACGGCGAAAAACACCATGGCGATCAGCGCGTAGGTCTGGTTTTTCGAGCCGGTGAGGGCAGCGTCGAGTGATTCGTGCAGCGCATGTTTGATCGACCGCGCGACCTTGCGCATCCAGAACACCATGGAACTGAGAATGCCGACCGCGATCAGGCCGACGATGCCTTCGAACAGTTCCTGCTGCTTCTGCGGAAACTCGGCGCTCATCAACTCAAGCCCGCCACCGACGAACAGCGACAGCGCGGCAGCCAGAAATACGCCGATCCACACCGCAGGCATCCACTCGCCGCGGCCGGTCTGCTTCAGGTAACTGGCGATAATGCCAACGATAAGCGCGGCTTCGATGCCTTCGCGCAGCATGATCAAAAAGGGAACGAGCATATCTCACCGGGTCAAAGCTGTAGGGTGAACGTGTCTCAGCGAGTCGTAGGCCGGAAACACTGCGTAACATAATGATACTCATTCTTGAATGCGGGTAGTTGTTTTTTATCGGCTTTGTGTTTTCGGCAGGTCGTTCAGGTGAGGTTCAGCGAAGAATTCAGGAGCAATAAACGGGAGGCGCTGCGCCCAGGGTGTGCGTAGGGTAAAGCATGTCATTTAAGGAAGGACGCCAATGCTCGACCCTACGCTGCAATCAAGGCTCGATTCGGAAAACTGGACCCAGCATCTGCGACGTATCAACGACCATGGGTTTACGGTCTTTTCAGGCTTGTTACGAGCGGACACCTGCGCGGGCATCGCTGAGTCGTACCCTCAGGAACATTTGTTCAGGTCGTGCATCGATATGAAGCGACACGGTTTCGGCGCCGGACAATACAAGTATTTCGCGTACCCGCTGCCCGAGCCTGTTGCGGCACTCAGGTCTGATATTTATCGTCGCCTTGTGCCTCTGGCCAACTGCTGGAACGAGAATCTCGGATTCGAACACCGATACCCCGAGCAGCACTCATCATTCCTCGACCAATGCCACGCCGCTGGTCAGACCCGACCCACTCCCTTGCTACTGCGTTATGGCGCGGGGGACTATAACTGCCTGCATCGGGATGTGTATGGCGACACTTTATTCCCTTTGCAGATGGCTGTTTTATTGTCGCCACCGCACGAGGCGTTCTCGGGTGGCGAGTTTGTCATCACCGAACAGCGGCCCAGAATGCAGTCGAGAGTCAGCGTCGTGCCTCTGGAGGCCGGTGACGCGGTGATATTTGCCGTTAACCGGCGCCCGGTGAAGGGGGGGGCGGGGTTTCTACTCGGTTTTCGCCCGGCATGGCGTCAGTGAGGTTCTCACGGGGAGTCGCTTCACTTTGGGCGTTATCTTTCACGATGCGCAATGATGCAGGTCGCCGCGCGAACCTGATCAGGAGGGCTGCGTGGTTGCTGGGGCTGGAGCATAACGCGATCATTTGCAGAAACTGCGACGGCTCACTCACATTGAGCTTTCCCTCGGCTCATATCTTTCGCTTTGGAAAACACCATGTCACCAGAATCGGATAGGGCTGATGCGCCACACGCCCATGCAGTCGAACGGCTCAAGGCCATCGACAGGCGCTGGGAGTTGCTTATCAATCACGTCGGTCCCTGCCTGCACCCGGTCACTTCCGCTCAGGATCCATTTCAGGCACTGATCAAGGCTGTCGCCTATCAGCAGTTACATGCCAAGGCGGGCGACGCGATAGTCATGAGGCTGCGGGCCCTGTTTCCAGACACCGCCTTCCCGGCTGCGCAGGCGTTGATCGATCTGGATGAACAGACACTGCGGTCCTGCGGTTTCTCGGCGTCCAAGTGCCGCGCAATCAAGGCTATTGCTGTTGCAAGGAGCAATGGGCTGGTCCCTGATATCAGTGATGCACTGGCCATGAGCAATGAGGAACTGGTCGCTCGTCTTGTCCAGTTGCCGGGTGTCGGCCGCTGGACCGTGGAAATGATGCTTATCTACGGTCTGGGGCAGATGGATGTGATGCCAGCCAGCGACTATGGCGTGTGCGAAGGCTACCGACGGCTGTATGCTCTCGAGCTCAAGCCCGGTCATAAAGAGATGGCCGCTATGGCTGAACGGTTCGCACCGTTCAGAACGGTTGCGGCCTGGTATCTTTGGCGTGTGCCTATCGATTTGGTCGAAAGCGCCCCATTTCGAATTTGAAAGCAAGAGTCGGAGTGCCAATGGGTTCGGTTGACGATATGTTCATGGAAACTCAAGGCGGGGTACTACCATGGAAAGCACAGAGAATCGAGTCGCAGAGCACGCTCCACGGACCGAAGACGATCCGCGCTGGAATGTTCTGATCAACCGCCGTTCAGGAATCGGCGCTGATTTTGTCTATGGCGTGGTGACGACGGGTATCTATTGCAAGCCGTGCAGCCCGACCAAGCTTCCCAAGCCGGAAAACGTCGTATTCTTTGATACAGAGGGCGAGGCTGAAGCCGCTGGTTTTCGCCCGTCCATGCGCGGCAACAGTGATCAGGAAAGCGTGGCAATCAAGCATGCGGCTTCTGTGTCCGAAGCCTGCAGGCTGATCGACACGTTCGACTCGGTGCCAAACCTCAGCGACCTTGCGGAAAAGGTCGGAATGAGCAGTTTTCATTTTCACCGCACCTTCAAGAAACTTACGGGGTTGACGCCGAAAGCCTATAGCGTCGCTTCCTTACGCTCGCGAGTGAAAGTCCAGCTCTCTCACGATGTGACCATCACCAGTGCGCTGTATGAAGCAGGTTTCAACTCCAATAGCCGATTCTATGAGGCTTCGCAGAAAATGCTGGGTATGAAACCTTCCGAATATCGGGCAGGCGGGGCCAATGTCGATATCAGGTTTGCATTGGGTGAAAGTTCACTGGGCTCTATTCTGGTGGCCAGAAGCACCAAGGGTATCTGTGCCATTTCACTGGGGGATGACCCGAATGTTCTGGTCGAAAGGTTTCAGGATCAGTACCCCAATGCCAATCTGATCGGCGGGGATGAAGAGTTTGAACAACTGGTCGCCGAGGTGGTGGGGTTTGTCGAATCACCCGCGACCGGCCTGGCGCTACCGCTCGATATTCGTGGCACGGTTTTTCAGGAGCGGGTATGGCAGGCGCTCAGGGATATACCTGCCGGATCGACTGCAACCTACACCGATATCGCAGCCAGAATAGGTATGCCGAGTGCGGTACGGGCGGTCGCCAACGCGTGCGGTGCCAACAAGCTGGCAGTTGCCATTCCCTGCCATCGTGTCGTGCGCAGCGACGGGTCTTTATCCGGTTATCGTTGGGGTGTCGAGCGCAAGCGCAAATTGCTTGAGCTTGAATTCCAGGATAAGGCTGAAGATTTTCGACTGGACAACGGCCAGGAGCACGATGACACCACTTTTGCCAAGTGCAAGGTCTGAGGCGCACATCAATGTGGAAGCTCGTGGATGCACAGGGTGAACCCTTTCTGAGCCGCGAGCCGGGTCGGTTGGGAGGGCATCGACGAAGCAAGATATACGGTCGTCTGAATTGTCCCGCCGCGCTTCTGGCGTTGAGCAAGGGAGGTTACAGGCAGCACCGGGTCTTTTTTATTGACGAGCCGACAGCTATTTCTGCCGGTTTTCGCCCCTGTGGCAGGTGCATGGCTGCCGAGTATCGACACTGGAAATCGGAAAGCAGGTCGAACGTGAAACTTTCGATTGCCAAGATAATGTGAAAGCAAGAAACGGGGTGTTCCTCGTATCATCCTGAAATAAAGTGATTGTCCCGCCTGCTACTCTTCTGTTAGCGCCGTCGAGCGGAACGTATTAGAGCGCCTTGGCGCTGTCGTACGTGTGAAAGCAAGTAATGGATTGCCTGATCTAATCGACCGCACCTAATGGCTTGGGAGTATTGCAATGGAATCTGCATTGTCTGTATACGACTTCGACGATCATATGGCTCGCTTAAAGGACATACACCTCTACAAAGATGGTGTTTCCTGGGTTGAAAAAAACAGCGTATGGAAAAGACCACTTCGGCCCCAGGCATTCGCGTATTTGAGTTTTGAACCTGTTTCCCGAACGACCTTATTTGACGCTTCATCCTTTACGATGAACCGGGCATTGACTGCATTGTATGAACAAGATTTTCTCTACTTGCCAGACACGTCAGAAAATATTGTTGCTGCCCTCAAGACGTCTTACAGCGACCCGCTCAGAGCACTGGCCGCCACCTTGATTCCTGAACTGGAGCACCGGGTATTGGGCGCGTTGCAGGACGAAGTGACTGTCGGTGGAGAGTGGGACAGTGTGTTGTTCAAGCGCTACCTGGCGAACAGGCTGGAACCTTCATCCTCCGCCGGTAACGATTCGATCAGCCTCATAGAAAACGCCACCGATCAGCCCGTACTGGTGCGTCTTCTGCTGATGCAGCACGCCGTGGACTTCCTGCCCGAGTCATCGCACATGGCCCGATTTGTGAAAGGTGATTTCGGCGAAGCGCAATCGGCTTTGTTCCGTGTGCTGCTGGATGAGTTTGGCTACGGCAGACATGCTGCCAAACACAGCACGCTGTTCAAGGAAACATTGAAATCTGTCGGCCTCCAGGATCATTCACATGCGTACTGGAATTTTTATCTGAATGCTTCTCTGCTCAATAACAACTACTTTCATATGCTGACGCGCAGCCCCGAACGGTTTTTTGAATACGTCGGCGCAATCACCTATGCGGAAAACTCATTCGGTCCTTACTGCGGACGTGTCAAGGCACTGCTGCAACGCTGTTTTTCAGACGCCGACACGCGCTATTACACCGAGCATGTTCATATCGACGGCTACCACGGGTCCATGACGTTGAATGAGCTGTTGTTGCCGCTGGCAGAGAAGTACGGTGCTTGTGTATATCCCGAGTTTGTCAAGGGCATCGAAATGGCCTGCGCCCTGCAACAGATCATGGAAGATGATCTGTGTGCGCAAATAACATGGATGGACAAGCGTGCGCAGTATCGACAACTGGGCATGGATATCAAAGCCGCAGTACTGGCCAGTATCCACACGATACCCGTGACTCACCTTGACGAGCCAAAAGGCGAACTTTCCGTTCCTCATGTGCATGACGGCGATGAGTTCTGCATCGTGGATGAAGGCCTGCTGAGGTTTTGCCATGGCCCTGACTGCTTCAGCGATCTGGGACCTGGCGAGTGTGTGGTTATTGCCAAAAACAGACTGCACGGTGCACGGGTGCTTTCCGAGTCTTGCAAGTACCGAATTCTTTCTATTGGGGATTATCGCCACTATGCAACTTATAGCCTTTGAAAGCTCAGGTCACGGCACGGTTATAAAAACGGCGCTCAAATACATTCAGATGCGACGTGGAGAGCACGGAGAGATTACGTTCAAGGATATGACGTGCCAGCACCGGGGCGGGCCTTTGACGCATGGCAGTGAGGATGAGGAGTCGGTGACCTGCCCCTGGCATGGCAGGAAAACCAGAAAATGCCGGATTCCTTATCTGGATATTCCCTACGTGCAAAACAGGGGCGCTGTGTGGGTCGGCCTTCAGGATTTTCAACGCCTCATACAGAACGTTTGATCAAGTGCGGCATGGAAAGACGATCATTATTATCTTCGGAGAGATGAAATGTTGAGTGTAAACAGTACACCCGTTTTTGCTTCCCCCGCCGTGGGCGAGCCCCCTCATAGGGTCACCAGTATTCCTCGCTGGCACTTCGCGATGTTGAATGACCACCAGCGTAACCAAGCGTTTTACGAGGCCATTGAAGCAACAGACTTTTCCGGTAAAACCGTTCTGGATATAGGCACCGGGTCGGGATTGCTCGCCATGCTGATCGCTCGCAAAGGGGCCAGGCATGTTTACACCTGCGAGTTCAATACACGCGTGGCCGACAAGGCACGGGAAATCATTCGCGCCAACGGGCTGGAACAGCAGGTGACGGTCATTAATAAAATGTCTACGGACCTTTTGTCAGGTGTCGACGTGCCTCGGCACATCGACGTCATGATTTCCGAAACGGTTGACTGCGGTTTTTTTGGCGAAGGTTTCGGTATGGCCCTGTTGCATGCCAAACGCGAGTTGTTGAAACCGGACGCTGAGGTGATTCCTCGCGCCGTCACGTTGAATGCCTGTCTGCTATCGAGCCAGGACGTAGCCAATCTGAACGGTGTGCACGACGATATTTATGGGCTGGATGTCAGCGCTTTCAATCAATTCAAAACTGCTGGCTATTTTCCGGTTCGTCTACAGACCTGGCCTCACCAACTGATCAGCGATCCGGTCGAGTTTTACAGCGCCAGGTTTGAGGGCCGTGTCTCTTTTGATATGGCGTCAGAAATGACTTTTACCGCAGACGCCAACGCGGTGGCGCATGGTGTTGTTTTCTGGTTCGACCTGTACCTGAAGGACGATAACTGTCTGTCCAACGATCCTCATAACAGTCGCTCTCACTGGATGCAGGCCGTTCAATGGTTCGACAGTCCGGTCTATGTCCGGCAGGGGCAGGATTATCAAGTGCCTTTCTCCATCGATTGCAGTGGTGTGCAGTTCGGCGACAGCCTTTCAACGGGTGCGCTGCGCACGATTGCCGGTTGAGGCAGCCGGCTGCCCCAATCAAGGCGCGGCCCGTTCCCATGAGTCAGGAGATGTGGTATGGACGCTGAAACAACAGATCCGGTGCAGCACGCTGCGCACAGGAATTTCAATTTATTATGGTCGGGTCAATCGTTAAGTCTGTTGGGTAATCAGTTTCTGGTTATAGGACTTCCGCTGCTGGCCGTGCAAGTGGTCGGTGCATCGGCGGCGCAGGCGGTGTTGTTGCCGTTTCTGATGTTTGTACCCTTTCTTTTCTTCGGGCTGCCGGTCGGTGCGTGGGTTGACCGCCTGCCGAAGCGCAAGACAATGATACTGGCTGATCTGGTTCAGATGGTCGTGTATGCAAGCATCGCATTGCTCTCGATGCAAGGCTGGATGACCTTTCCCTTGCTGATGGTTTTGGTGTTCTGTGCGGGGGTGGCCACTGTGTTCTTTCAGGTGGCCTATAACTCGTTTCTCCCTGAACTCTATTCCAGGGCCAGTGAGCTTCAGAAAGGTAACGCCAAGCTGTTTTTTTCCGAGTCGATCGCTCGAACGCTCGGACCCATGGCCGCAGGGCCCGTCATTGCCGTGTTTGCGCCGCCGTTAGCCATTTTGCTCAATGGAGGTTCTTTTCTGGTCTCGGCGCTCACGCTGGGCGCGATTCGCCATCAGAGAACTGACCTGGATCGAGCCGAGGTCGCACCGGTAAGAATGTCGATCATGTCCGATATAAAGGCCGGACTGAGATTTGTCTTTTCGCACCCGAAACTTGAGCCGGTGTTTTTATGCGGTGCCGTGTATGTGCTGTTTCTGACCATCATAGAAACCAGCCTTGTGCTGTATTGCAAAGATGTTCTGATGCTGTCTCCCGGCACTATCGGCCTGGTAATCGGTGCCGCAGCGGCAGGTTTTCCGGTGGCTAATCTAATCTCGTCGCGGTTGATGAACCACTTCGGTATTTCGCGCACGCTGGTTATCGCTGCGGCGACTTCGGTCTGCGGTCTGTTCCTGATTGCCGTCTTCGGTGCCGCGGGTTCTATTGCAGGGCTGATTGCTGCCAGCGTTCTGCATGGTCTGGGCGAAGGCGTATTTGGCCCCACTTCATTGACACTGAGGCAGACCGAAACGCCTCTGACGCTGCTGGGCAGAGTGAATTCGGTACAGCGCTTCATGATCTGGGGAGCGATTCCCATGGGCAGCGTCTTGACCTCTCTGATCATCACGTATGCAGGGCTCGAATGGACGCTCTGGTTCGGTGGGATAGGAACTGCTCTGTGTCTGTTGCCGCTCGTAAGGCGAGGGATTCTGGCCGATCTACGCGCACCGAATCAGGCAGTGAACGCGGATGTCACCCACTAACCTGCTGGAGAATCGTCGATGAGTTACGCACCTGGTATTGAAGAGTTTGTGGGGCGCTGCAACGCAGTCATGCCGCCTGATTTCTATACGTATCCGCTGGATGAACAACGCCGCTTGTATCAGAGCCTTGTGGTCGAGTTTCCTTACGACGTTCCGGCTGACGTGAGCTGGAGCGAGCAGGATGTGATCCATCGCCAGTTGCCCACGCGATTCCGGTTTTATGAGCCGGCGCAGACACTCCATGCAGGTCTGGTCATCTACATCAGGGGTGGCGGTTTCGTGGTCGGCTCCCTCGACACGCACCACAGTGCTGCTGCCGAGATCGCTTCCAAGGCTTCGGTAAAGGTTATGGCGGTCGATTTCAGACTCGCCCCGGAGCATCCCTTTCCCGGGGCGCTGGAAGATTGTTATGCGGCGTTGGTCTACGCCTGCGAAAACGCCGCGTTTCTGGGAATCGACCCCAGACGCATTGTCATCGCAGGAGACAGCTCGGGGGCGAATATGGCCGTGGTCATCGCCATGATGTGCCGTGATCGCAACGGTCCAGAACTTGCTGGTCAGGCTTTGATCAGTCCGGTGCTGGACTTCACACGGTGGCAAGAGGGAGGCGATGACGCGCCATTGCTGACAGGTGGAGAAATGGAGTTCTATACCGCGTGTTATTCGCCGGACGCCCAGACCGTTTCGCACCCTTATATCTCGCCCCTGATAGCAGGCAATTTCGAGGGTTTGCCCAAAGCCTACATCATGGGGGCGGAAAAAGACTCGCTGGCCATTGATGCCGAGCAGTATGCGCACAAGTTGCAGGAGCAGGGGTCGACGTCGAGTGGGTGATCGAGCCCGGAATGGTTCATGCCGCCATTCGGGCGCGCTCCTTGAGCCCCTCGGTACAGGATGCATGGGACCGCTACTGCGCGAAAATCGGCGAGATGCTGGGAGCGGCATCATGAGCCCGGTCGCGCAACGCTATGTGGTCATCGTGGACCCGTATTCGTCCGGCAGCCTGTTTGCCAGGGAGTTTGAGTCGTCTGGCTGCAAGGTCATTGCGGTTCTCTCGTCAGTAGAACCGCCGGATGTCTACGCCGCTTCTTATCGACCCTCAGACTTTGAGCGGGTCTGCGTCGCCGATAGCGAAGACCTTGGCCCGTTGCTTGACACGTTGCGTAACTACCTGCCGCTCTGTGTACTTGCCGGCTGCGAATCCGGCGTGGAGCTTGCCGAACAACTGGCTCCGTTACTGGTCCCCGAGTGCGCAAACACGGTTGATCTGGCAGCCGCCAGGCGGGATAAGGGTGTGATGGCGCAGGCTGCGGTCGAGTCTGGCGTGGCGATGATGAAACAGATATGTACGGATGATTTTTCCCTCGTGCAGGACTGGCTGCTGCGCAGCGGACTTGCAGGCCGCAGTCTGGTAGTCAAACCTCCTAAAAGTGCCAGTACCGACGGCGTTGTCAGAGTGGATGACGAGTCTGGCCTCAAGCAGGCATTCGATGCTTTGCTCGGTCAGCCCAATCGGCTGGGAATCATCAACGACCGGGTACTGATTCAGGAGTACCTGTCAGGTACAGAGTACGTTGTCGATACATTCAGCCACGGCGGCACACACACGCTCTGCAGTGTCTGCAAATACACCAAGCTGGAGCATGCAACCGGCATGGCTATCTACGACCGAATGGATTGGGTCAGCCCGGAGGATGCCGTGGTAGAACCGCTGATGGACTATGCGCAGGAGGTTTTGAATGCGCTGGGCATTCACTGGGGCAATGCTCATATTGAAATCATGCAGACCCGCGACGGTTTGCGCTTGGTCGAAGTGGGGGCCAGACCCCACGGCGGAGGGCACCCGCGGCTTTGTTTTCAGGCAACGGGAGACAGTCAGATTCACCGTTCAGTCAATTACTTTGCACACAGCATCGTGCCTGGTCGGCGCTATACCCTGCTCAAAAACATGACTGTAGTGTTTTTCAGGGCATTGGCACCCTCAGTGGTCAGAGGGGTGGCCAGGCTGCATGCACTTGCGCAGCTTTCCTCCTGTCTGGATACCAGTATTCAGGTTCAGGATCAGCAGGCAGTCCCTGCGACTCGGGATCTGTTTGCCACGCTGGCACTCGGATTTGTCGTGCTGGCCCACAGCGATCCCAGGCAGTTGGAAAAAGATGTCATTGCCGTTCGACAGGCTGAAAAAGCAGTATTTCAGAGCCTTGAGCAGGGGGCTGCATGACCGGACAAGTCTGTATCCAGCATGCACCGGGCACTCTCTGCGAGGTCAGGGGTAAAAGGCTTTGGGTCGAGCAGTGCGGGGAGGGTGAGCCTCTGGTGTTGCTGGCTGGTCTGGGACCGGCCGGTTCACATGCGATCTTTCATCCGCACTTTGACGACCTGCACAGAGATTTTCGGGTGATCTACGTCGACCTTCATGGCCGGGGTCGCTCCGATCGGCCAGGTAGCCTCACGGACATCACCTTTGCTGAAGATGTGCTTGATGTAAAAGCGCTGATAAAACAGCTATGCCCGGACGGCGCCCATCTGTTCGGGTTTTCCTATGGTGGGTTGATCAGCCTGCAGGTCACGCTGGACGAGCCTTTCAGCGTGCGCTCCCTACTCCTGTGCAACTCCCTGCACAGCCCGCAGATGTGGCAGAAGAATCACGACAACATCAACCACGTGATCAGGTGTCAGTTGCCTGAAGTGTGGGCGGCCATACAACGAATACGCGCGCAGGGGGAGGTGTCTACGTCGCCAGAGATGCAAGCGCTGTTCGGCAGGGCGACTGCGCTTGTAAGGTTTTACAACCCGGAAAACGCCAGCAGGCTGCTGACCGAACCGGGAGCGCGCAATACAGAACTCTATCCGGTGTTTTGTGGCAAGGATGTCGATTTCGACATCGGCGGCCAGTTGTTGAGCATTCCTGATTTCAGGCCGCGTCTCAAAGAAATTTCGGTGCCTGTAAAAGTATTGGCCGGCCGTCATGACCGCGCACTTTATCCCGATTTGCAACGCGAGTTCGAGCAGGGCTGTGTCGAACTTGAATTTCTTGAACGCAGCGGTTCGTTTTCTTTTATCGAGGAGAACGAACGGGTTCTGGGCCTTTTGAGAGCGCATTGCCGCCGCACGTCAGGTTGCAACGGATAACCGCCGCTCCACTGGGCTGTAGTGGTCAACACCCCCTTTGAAACCCATTCGCTCTCAATTGAGGTAACTCCCATGCTCAATCTGCATGATCGTGATGCTCTGGAAGCCGTCGGCGCGCATTACAACGCAAGCAACATGATGAGGGTCCGCAACATGACGCGTGACGCGGTGATGGAAATAGCAGGGTTGATCAAGCCGGGTATGATTGAAGAACAAGCGCTTGAGCTGGCCAAACATGTGCTTGCGGAACGGGAAATGCTTCGCGGATGGCATGGGGTATTTGTCCGCTTCGCAAGCAACACCGTCAAGACGTTCGGTGCCCCCTCCAACGTCGGAGTCGTACTTGGCGAAGACGACATTTTCTTTATTGATATCGGCCCGACCTGGCAGGGCTTCGAGGGCGATGGCGGGCAAACGTTCGTGACCGGCACTGATACCGGGAAGGCTCGTTGCGCGCAGGATTCACAAGCGATATTCCACGAAGTACGCCGGCATTGGCTGGCCACCGGAGCAACGGGCAAGGCCCTTTACCTTTTTGCTGCCCAAGCCAGTGAGCGGCGTGGCTGGGAGTTGAATATGGACCTTGATGGCCACAGGTTGTCGGACTTTCCGCATACCGCGATCTACAAAGGTGCGATGGCCGATATCGAATTCACACCCAGCAGCCAGTTATGGGTATTGGAAATCCATATCAGGCACCCTGATCACACCTACGGTGCCTTTTTTGAAGACATGCTGCTGGAAGACGAGTATTTCGCCGAATCGTCAGAGCGTACCCGGCTTCTCTGAACAGCACTGCAGTTGGCCAAGAATCCGGTAAGCCAGCTTTGCGCGCTCTTCATTCGGATAGTTTTTGTTGGCCAGAATCACGATACCGAGCTGTTTTTCCGGAATGAACGCCACGTAGCCGCCGAAACCGTTGGTTGATCCGGTCTTGTTGACCCAGACCGAAGATTGCGCTGCCTGCGGCGGCTCGATCATTTCGGTTTTGACTGTGTTCAGCATGGCGCTGGCATTGCCCTCAAGCAGCGTCTCCAGACGGACCGGCAGCGGATACTGCTCCCAGATCAGGTCCTGAGTCATGCCGCCGACCTTGAAATAGCCGGTCCGAGTGTCGCGCAGGGCTTTTTGCAGCGCGGCGTCGTTTTGACCGAGGCCGATGTTCGCTTCTATAAAACGCAGTACGTCCCTGGTACTCGATTTCACCCCGTAGGCTTCCGCCGCCAGCGGACCTGGATTGACCCTGACCGGCTCGTCGAGTTTGTTGTAGCCCTGCGCATACAGCGCCTGTTTTTCATCGGGTACATCGATATAGGTGCTGCTCAGACCCAGCGCCGGAAGCAGCCGCTGCTGCAGGGCTGTTTCATACGGCAGCTTCATGCTGCGCGCCGCAACCATGCCGAGCAGGCCCACACTGGGGTTGGCGTAGGTACGATGGGTGCCGGATAGATATTCGGGCTGCCAGGCCTTGAAATATTCCATTAACTGACGGGTGTTGTGCACTTTATCAGGCACCTGAAGCGGGAAGCCGCCAGCCGTGTGAGTGCCCAGATGGAAAACCGGCACCTTGCCGAGCCGCGTGGCCTGCAACTGCGGAATATAGCTGTCGATGCTTTGCGTCAGCGACAGCTGCCCATTGGCCTGTGCCCAGGTAGCGAGGGTGGCGGTGAAGGTCTTGCTGATCGAGCCGAGTTCAAACAGCGTATCGCGGGTCACTGGCTGGCCGGTGGCTTTTGATGCTACACCGTAGGCGTAGAACTGCTGTTTGCCTTGGCGAGTGACGGCGATCGACAGGCCCGCAATGTGATTTTCCTGCATCACTTTGCTGGCTTCTGCCTGTACGAATGCGTCGACAGACGCTGTGTCGTCGTCGGCAACAGCCACCGCACTGGCCAGCAGAAGTCCTGTGCAAAGCAGCGTTCCATTCCATTGCATCGGTTTACTCCTTGTTGTTTCAGGTCCGTGCCGATCATCAGAGCGCCTCCATGGAAGCCCTGCCGTGGTGGTCGGTCGTCAAAGGTTTGCGTAATATGCCCCCTTTTTTGCGCTTCTTCCACGGAGCGCCGCTCAGGTAACCCATGAAAACGATCCGTATACGTGCCGAAGTCCTGGCAGGCCTCACCACATCTTTTGCATTGGTGCCCGAGTGCATCGCCTTTGCGCTGGTGGCCCATCTCAATCCGCTGATGGGGCTCTACGGTGCGTTCATCATCTGTACCCTGACCGCGCTGTTCGGCGGACGCCCGGGCATGGTGTCCGGTGCGGCCGGTTCCATGGCGGTGGTGATCGTCGCGCTGGTGGTTCAGCAGGGCGTGCAGTATTTGCTGGCGACCGTATTGCTGGGCGGTCTGATCATGATCCTGTTCGGCTTGCTGCGGCTCGGCAAACTGGTGCGTCTGGTGCCGTATCCGGTGATGCTGGGCTTCGTCAACGGCCTGGCGATCGTCATCGCGATGGCGCAACTGGAGCACTTCAAGGTCGGTGAATCATGGCTCAGCGGTACGCCGCTGTACGTGATGCTCGGGCTGGTGGCGCTGACCATGGCGATTGTCTACCTGTTGCCACGCCTGACCCGCGTTGCGCCGCCAGCGCTGGTGGCCATCCTCAGCGTCGGGCTGGCGGTCTACCTGCTTGGCCTGCCGACCCGCACCCTGGGCGACATGGCGCACATTGCCGGTGGCTTGCCGGTATTCGCCATGCCGGACATTCCGTGGAATCTGGAGACGCTGCGCATCATCGCGCCTTACGCGATCCTGATGGCGCTGGTCGGTCTGCTGGAAACCCTGCTGACCCTGAACCTGACCGACGAGATCACCGAAACCCGTGGTTATCCGGATCGCGAGTGCGTGGCGCTGGGCGCTGCCAACGTGGTCTCCGGTGCCTTCGGCGGCATGGGCGGCTGCGCGATGATCGGCCAGACCGTGATCAACCTGAGTTCTGGCGGCCGTGGTCGTCTGTCGGGTGTGGTCGCGGGCTTGATGATCCTGATGTTCGTGCTGTTCCTCTCGCCGCTGATCGAGCGCATTCCACTGGCGGCACTGGTCGGAGTGATGTTCGTGGTCGCCCAGCAGACCTTCGCCTGGGCCTCGCTGCGCGTATTGCGTAAGGTGCCGGTCAACGACGTGCTGGCGATCATTGCCGTGACCGTGGTCACGGTGCTGACCGATCTGGCCACCGCAGTGGTGTTCGGGATTATCATCGCGGCAATCAATTTCGCCTGGCAGCAGGCTCGCGAGCTGTACGCCGACAGTCACATCGAAGCCGATGGCAGCAAGATCTACCACCTGCATGGCACGCTGTTCTTCGCCTCGAGCACACCGTTTCTCGACCAGTTCAACCCGGCCGAAGACCCGACTCAGGTGACACTGGACTGCCGCCATCTGAGCTTTGTCGATTACTCGGCCATCGCTGCGCTCAAGACCCTGCGCGAGCGCTATGCCAAAGCGGGCAAGCATCTGCGTGTGGTCCACCTGTCCGAGCGCTGCAAGCGACTGCTCAAACGTGCCGGCGTGCAGCATGCCTGAGTTGAGTTGATGAGTTGCGTTGCGCGGCGCAGCCTCGTATACGCTGGATGTCTTTTCTCCGATAGCGAAGGGTGTGTGCCTGATGGATGCCGTCTCTCCTCTGCAAGCCTACGAACGTGCCGTCCAGCGTGGATTTCAACCCGATCAGGCGCAGTTGCAGGCCGCCCGGCAATTGCAGGCGTGTTACGAGGGGCTGGCCGACGCTCGCGGTAGGGCCCGCGGCGTTTATCTGTGGGGGCCGGTCGGGCGTGGCAAGACCTGGCTGATGGACCGCTTTTTCGAGAGCCTGCGCGTACCTGCCCGGCGTCAGCATTTTCATCACTTCATGCGTTGGGTGCACAAACGCATGTTCGAGTTGATGGGCACTTCCCAGCCGCTGACCGTGGTCGCTAGGGAGCTGGCGCGTGACGTGCGGGTGATGTGTTTCGATGAGCTGTTCGTCACCGATATCGGCGACGCGGTGATTCTCGGCGGGCTGCTGCAGGTCATGTTCGAGGAGGGCGTGGTGCTGGTCTGCACGTCCAACCAGCCACCGGAGCAGTTATACAGCCATGGCCACAATCGCGAGCGCTTTCTGCCAGCGGTTGCGGCCATTCTGAAGTACATGGATGTGGTGGCCGTCGACGGCGGCGAGGATCACCGGCTGCACCCCGGGCAACTGCATCAGCGCTACTGGATTGCCGAAGCCGGTCGACCCAGTGCCTTGCAGGGCATCTTCGACGCGTTGAGCGCGGATCAGCCGGTTCACGATTCTCAGGTCATGCTCGGCTATCGCAGCATCAACGTGGTTCAGCATTCCGACACGGCCGTGTGGTGCCGCTATCGCGACCTTTGCGAACAGCCACTGGCGGCCATGGATTTCATCGCCTTGTGCGATCGCTTTTCGGTGATTCTGCTCAGCGAGGTGCCGCTGCTGGGGGCCGCGCAGCGCGAAGCGAAAATTGCCCGCGGCACCGAGGATGGCGTCGAGCAGGTGACCGCAGGCGATCGCGAGCTGCCGCAGTTGTCGCCCAACGATGACGGCGTGCGCCGTTTCATCGCGCTGGTCGACGAGTGCTATGACCGGCGCATTCCGCTGTATGTCGAAGCGCCGGTGCCGATGGACGGGCTGTACACCGAGGGCTACCTGTCGTTTGCCTTTCGGCGCACCCTCAGTCGGCTTCAGGAAATGCAGCTGGAGCGTTTCACCGAGTCCTGACGCTCAGCTCGCATCGCGGCGGCGCTGGGCCAGCATATGCTTGGCGCCTTCGATCATCAGGACCACCACGGCCAGCCAGATCGGCAGGTACGTCAGCCATTCATCGCGACTGATACTTTCGCCCAGCAGCAGGGCGACGCCGACCAGCAGGATCGGCTCGACATAACTGAGCAGCCCGAACAGGCTGAACGGCAGCAGGCGGCTGGCAAGAATGTAACTGACCAGCGCCGAGGCACTGATCACCCCGAGCAGCGGAATCAGCAGGTACAACAGCGGTGCCTGCTGAATGGCCTGCGGATGGCCGTGGGCGATGAACCACAGGCCGATGGGCAGCATCAGCAACATGTCGAACCAGAGCCCGCCGAGGTGATCGGTCTTGAGCTTGCGACGCAGCACGAAGTACAGCGGATAGCCGCCCGCGACCAGCAGAGTTTCCCAGGAGAAACTGCCCAGCCGCCACAGCTCGTGCGCCACGCCGATCAGGGCAAACACCGCAGCGACTTTCTGCAGGTAGGAGAGGTGCTCGCCATACACCACGCGGCCGGTGAGAATCATGCTCAGCGGCAGCAGGAAATAGCCCAGCGATACCTCCAGACTGCGCCCGTGCAGCGGCGCCCACATGAAGATCAGCAACTGCGCACCGAGCAGCACCGAAGACAGCAGCAGCGCGAAGATCAGCAGCGGTTGCTGCCTGAGCCGGACAGCCACTTCGCGGACTCGCCGCCAGTCACCGCTGACCAGCATGAAGAGCGTCGCGCAGGGCACGGTGAGCAGCATGCGCCAGCCGAAGATTTCTTCGCCGTCGAGCGGGGCCATCAGTGACGTATAGAAATACATGACCCCGAACAGCGTAGACGCCAGGACTGACAGCACCACACCTTTGTACACAACGGCCTCCGCAACAGCTGAATCGACAGATTACGCACCTGTCTGGTGCGCGCGGAGGCTAGTTTAGTGTGCAGGGTCGCAAAAAGCTCGGATTTGCAGGCGCAACGTTCGTCAGGCGCAGGGCGCACGGATGTCACCCTGCACCTGACCGAAAACGGGCGCGTCAGGCGGGCGATTCAAGGTGTCGCCAGAGCGCATCACCGTTGAAGTCGCGAATGATGTCCCGGGCACCGGCCGCTCGCAGCTGACCCTCATCCAGCCCCGACAGCATGCCGAAGGTATGGATCCCGGCGGCGCTCGCCGATTGTACGCCTGCCAGCGAGTCCTCGAAGGCAAGCGCCTGATCGGCCGTCACACCGAGCAGTTCCAAGGCCGTGAGATAAGGCATCGGATGCGGTTTGCCACGTGCCAGCTCACCGCCGATCACGATGGTGTCGAACCGGTCGACAATGCCCAGGCCAGTCAGCATGGCCATGGCATTGTCACGGGGCGCATTGGTCACCACTGCGGTGCGCAGGCCGGTTTCGCGCGCGTGATCCAGGATACGCAACACGCCTGCCACCGGGATCGTCTCGCCCAGTTGAGCGCGAAACATGGCCTCTTTCTCCGCCGCCAGACTGGCGTATTGCGCCGCCGGAATATCGGGAAACAGGCCGCCAAAAATCATGTCATCCGGAAAGCCCATGACATGGGCCTTGTAATAACCGATGTCCATCGAACGTTCCCAGCGTGCGAGCAGCTGGTTATAGGCGTTTAAATGCAGTTCATCGGTGTCGATAAGCGTTCCGTCCAGATCGAACAACAGCGCGCGAAGGGCCATCGATTCCTACTCCTTTGAGGGGGCGGTAGTGTTGCCGGCAGACCAGGCACCACGCAGGGCGGGGACCAGCGGCAACATGAGAAGGGGATAGACGATCAGCAGGCTGAAAGCCGCCTCGACCCCGATTCGTTCGGACAGCAGCCCGAGCAGAAACGGCGCCAGCAGCAGCGCCACACCGACCGCCTGTGATGCCTGGGTACTGAGCGTCGAGCTGGCCTGTGGCGCAATACGCATGGCCGAGCCAAGAATCAGCGGAAAGAAATTGCCCAGGCAGGCACCGAGCACGAACGTGAGGATCGCTGTGCCGATGACGCCTTGTACGAACGACAGCACCAGCAGCGTGGCAATGGCGCTGAATATCACCAGGGTCAGCAATGTAAACGGTGAGACCCGGCGCAGCGCATAGCTGCTGACCAGTCGCCCGCAGACGGTGCCGGCAAAGTACAGGCTCATCAGCGTCGCTGCGACCGACGCGCTGGTCTGTACATGGGTCTTGATGTACTCCGCGCCCCAGAACCCCACGCCCCATTCCGCCGAGATCCCCAGTATCACCAGGGCCCACAGACTGAGCCGGGTCAGGCGTTGCAGGCGCGGGGTATCGACCCTTTGCGATGAGGCGTTGTGGCCGGCCCCGGACTTATGAATAGTCAGCGGCAGGCAGAACATGACCAGCGCCCAGCTACTGACCACCAGCGGGGCCATGCGCCACGACAGCCCGATGGCTGTCGCGGCGCCCACCAACAGCGCGCCGCCCAGTACACAGAGGCCCGCCACGATGTGAGCTTCCACCAGTTTGGCGGCAGCCTGCCGACCATACAGTCTGCCGAGCATGGCCTGTCCGACAGCCATGACCAGACCTCCCGAGAAGCCCATCAGTACGCTGCCCGGCAGTGTCATGGTCAAACCGCCGGCGATCGAAAACAGTCCGCTGGCCAGCACGATGGAACCTATGGCGATACGACCGATGCTGATTGCCAGTGCCCGGCCCTCCAGCCAGCGATAGGGAACCCCGATCAGCACCAGCCCCAAGGCGTATGCGGCGAAGTGCAGGCCAGTCCAGCGCAGATCAAGATTGAACTCGGCACGCAGAAACGGCATCAGCGGTCCGAGCATGCCTTGCTGGGCCCCGAACAGGCCGAACATCAGGTAAATCCCCCACGGCCGTGGCTCCGTTCTTGCCGGGGCAGAGGGCGATTGCATCGATTGGTTGTGGGCCATGTCGGTCATAGGCCAGCCTTTGTGTCGAACAGTGAATGCCAGCGTGCGCAACGGGCGACCTTGGTGTGGCTGGCCTCGATGGCATTCAGCGCCTTGAGATCGGCGGCTGCCAGGGTATCGCTCGACACGCCACCGACCACGACCTTGCCGTAGCGTCGGCTGATGGCAGCAGCGCCCGGCGAAAGCATCCAGCCAAGTGCCTGCAGCGCCTGTGTCGCACGCGGCGAACCAGCGCGACAGCCGAACACTTCGAACTCGTAGCGACGTGCATCACCGGGCACGCACCAGTGCAGGGAACCGCGCTGCGCCGCTGCGCGAGTGGCAGCCGTGGACACCGTCACGCCGACCAGCGCATTTCCCTTGATCACCGCCTCTATCGGGGCGGTGGACGACCCGCTGATCGATGGCCGCAGTTGTGCAATGTGAGCGAGCCTGTCCCAGGCTTGCTCGCCGTACTCTTCGAGCAGCGCGCTCAGGTGCAGATAGCCTGCGCCCGAGCGTCCCGGATCTGGCAAGGCAATCCGATTCGCCCACGCCGGTGCGCACAGCGCTTCCCAAGACAGTGGCGGCGTGAGGTCGTGAGTGGCGAGTACTTGCGGGTCGTAGCAAAAGGCCGGGACAAAGCCTGACGGGCTGAACCAGCGTCGGTCGACGGCAATCGCCTGCGCGGGCAGGGTCGAGCAATCAAGCGCGTCCAGCGTCAGCAACTGTGAGTTCATTGCGGGATCGAGCAGGGCGGTGGCCGCCGTCCCCAACAGCAGGTCCCAGTCGCCTGCCGTGCCGTCGATCACGCGCTCGATAAATTCTGATGTGGACCAGCGCGAGAGGCGCACCGGTACACCGGTATGCTCGCTGATGCCTGCCACGAACTCGGCCAGTTCGGCATTTTCCATCGAGCTGATAGCGATAAGTTCATCCATGCCCGGCCTCAATCCAGCAATCCATGCAGCTTGGCGTACTGTAGCAGCATGATGGTCTTGCCGTCGCAGATTGCCCCGGTTTCTATCATGGCCAGCGCTTCGTCCAGCGGCAGCTCGATAACCTCGATTTCTTCGCCTTCCGCTTCCAGACCACCGCCGTCGCTCAGCTTGTTTTCATCGAAATATTCGCCGACGAAAAAGTACAGCCGCTCGGTCACCGACCCAGGACTCATGAACGCTTCGAAGACCTTGCGCACCTCCTGGATGCGATAACCGGTTTCTTCCTCGGTCTCCTTGCGGATACAGGTTTGCGGATCGTCGCGATCCAGCAAACCGGCGCAGGTTTCGACCAGCATGCCGTCGTGCTCGTTGACGAAGGCCGGAAAGCGGAATTGCCGGGTCAGGACCACCGTCTGCTTCAGCTTGCTGTAGAGCAGGATGGTTGCACCGTTGCCGCGGTCGTAGGTTTCCCGGGTCAGGGTGCGCCAGGCGCCGTTGCGCCCCTGAAAGTCATAGGTGGTCTTGCGCAGTACGTACCAGTTGTCCGAGAGCACTTCGACCTTCTTGATACGCACTCTGTCCTGAGTGGTGCCCGGATTGTTCATGCCTTGGCCCCCAGGTGAGTGGCGTTGGGGGCAACCGTCAGCAGGCGCGCGATCATTTCCGGGTCGCGATGCTCGGGGGCGGTCATGACGGCGGTGTCCAGCGCATGATCACACCCGGCTGAGCAGGTACCCTGATGTTCGCCCAGCCGCGTCACGGCTTCTGTGACCAGACGGCGTGTCAGTGCGACCGTATCGGCCATTCGCTGGGCGACCAGCGTCGCGTTGACCTGTTCATGGGACTCGTGCCAGCAGTCGAAGTCAGTGGGGATGGCAATCATCGCGTAGCAAAGCTCCGCTTCGCGTGCCAGCTTGGCTTCCGGCATGGCGGTCATGCCGATCACGGTGCCACCCCATTGGCGATAGAGGCTGGACTCGGCGCGTGTCGAAAACTGCGGCCCTTCCATGACCACGTAGGTGCCGCCGTTGCGGGCCTGCACGTCGGCGGCTTCTGCGGCGCTGGCCAGCACCGAACGCATGCGCCCGCACACCGGGTCGCCAAACGGTACGTGACCGACCAGCCCTGGCCCGAAGAACGTCTTGTCGCGCTTGATGGTGCGATCGATGAACTGGTCGATCAGCACGAAGCTGCCCGGCGGTGCATCGTGGCTCAGGCTGCCCACGGCACTCACCGACAACAGTTGAGTACAGCCGACACTGCGCAGCGCGGCAATATTGGCGCGCACATTGATGAACGCGGGCGGGATGGTATGGCCCACACCGTGGCGCTGCACGAACGCCACCGGCACGTCGTTGAGGGTGCCCAGCGTGACGGGAGAAGAGGGTTTGCCGAACGCCGTTTCGCACGCGACGAGCTGTATGTCCTTCAAACCGGGCAACTGTTGAAGGCCACTGCCGCCGATGATGCCGATACGTTGAATGTGCTGATGTGCCGGGGTATTCATACGCTGCCTCTGGTTTTCAAAGTGGTTTCTGGATGTCCGGTGGTCACCAGACGCTCATACAGTTCGGATAGCGCAGTGGGTGCGCTGCCGCGTCGCAGCAGCAGGCCCTCACTGGCGTTGTTGCTGTAGCGTGGTTCGTGGATTTTCAGGTGCCGGTCAATCGCCGGCAGGTAGTTCCAGCGCACGCCGGGGTACAGCGAGTGCGCCAGGTGGTAGGCGTCGGACGTCGGTGCGATGAACACACGGATCAGCCACCCGGTGATGCCGAAATAATCGGTGGGTCGGCCTGCCAGGTATTCAAGATCGCGTCGGTCCCTGGACGTCCCTTCGACAAACCAGCGGTGCTCGGTGAGCAGTGACACCCAGGCAAACACCGGATACGACGTTAGCAGCGGAACCAGCCAGCCAAACAGCACGCCTTTCCAGCCGCCTGCCCAGTAGAGCAGCGCGGTAACCGCCAGCAGACACACGACGCGAACCACCGTGCTCAGACGCGAGTGATTCAGCAGACTGTTGCGCGCCATGGTGCTTAGATTGACCCGGGCCCCCTGGGGCGTCAGCGGATAGAGCAGCAACCAGTAGAATTTGCCGGGGGAGATGCCGGCCACGTAGCCACCGGCATGCACCCGTGCGCGGTTGGGGTCGAGATCCGGATGATTGGGGTTGCGATGGTGTTCCAGCGTGTGGGTCTGGTGTCGGCTGCGCATGTCACGTTTGAACGCTGGAAACTGATAGAAAATATCGCTCAGCCACCACTGCCAATCGTGATGCGGGCACAACGCAAAATGCACGGCGTTATGGCCAAACTCCTGCAGCGCACGCAGCCGTCCACCGCTCCACAGCACCACCATCAGCCACGCCAGCGGCGAGGAGTAGAGTGATGCGAGCAGCACGGCGGCGACGATATCCAGCCAGGTCCAGATGAACGGCAGCGGCGCGAGCCAGCCATCCAGCGGTCGGTAGTAGTGCTCCTTGCGATCCGGTAGCCGGGGTATCAGGCGCAGCAATCGCAATATGCGCTGCTTGTCGCGGTAGTAAAAGGCAACGATCGCACGCAAGGCCAATGCAGTGGCGATCAGGCCAGACAGAACAATGTGCGATGTGGTCATGCTCAAGCACCCCCGGTTTTGGCGTGCGGTATGGGGAAGGGCATAAAGCGTTCGAGCAGATCGCCCAGGCCATCGAACAGCGGCGCGCCACTGAGTCGCAGGCGTTCGCTGTTCTGATGGCCTGTCGCAACCAGCACCGGCGACCAGCCCACGGCATTTGCGACGTCGAAGTCATGCAGCGTGTCGCCGACAAACAGGGTGCGTGAGGCCGGTGTGCCCAGGGTTTTCTGCAGCACTACGGCCTCGGCGGTCTTGCTGGTGGCCTGGTTATGGCTCAGCCCCACGACATGTTCGAAACACTCATACAGGCCCTTCGCGCGCAGGGTCTGAACCAGAACGTCACAGTGCGATGCCGACAGGATCGACACGCCGATCCCGACCCTGCGTGCTGCGTCGAGAAACTCGATCACACCCGGCTGCAGCGGGCAGTGGGCAACGTTTGCGTCGAAGTGCGCGAGGTAGTGCTGCACGATGGTAGAGAACGGCACACGGTCCAGGTCGAAGCCGAGTGACGCGTAGAACCCGGCAATCGGAAAGTCGAACCTTGCCCGGTATTGTTCGGCCGTAACAGGCGCGACGCCGAACTGTTCGCCGCAGCGATTCACGGCGCAGACGGCAAGATCGAGGTCGTCGATCAACGTACCGTTCCAGTCGAAGACCACATGCTCGATGCCGGAAAAATGCAGGATGTCGTCGATCATTGTCGGGTATTCCGGGAAAGTAGGGAATTGAGAGCGATACGCGACACAAGCGCTGGCGAATACACCCGGGCGGGGTCCATCACCAGGTTAGTCACACTGATCTGCGTTTCCAGCGCACGGCGATTGCTGGCCGAGAGCGCACCCAGCCCGGCGCCATACCAATGGTCGAAACGTGTGCGCCAGGTGCGCTCCCCGGAGGTTTCCGGGAAACGGAAATCTTCGGTCGTGGCCATGTTCCAGGCACCGTCAACGACGCTGCACAGCAGGCCCTGCAACTGATGGCAGCGGAGTGATTTATCCAGCAGTGCGTCAAGGCGCTCATCGATGCAATCGGCTTCGAGTGCCGCGATGGTCATGCCCTGGCTGTACAGCGGATTCATGCTGCTTAACGCATCGCCCACCACCAGCAGACCCTCTGGCCAGTGTTTGAGACGGTCGTAGTGAGTGCGGCGACTGCCAGGCATCTTGAACGTAAAGATCTCCGAGAGTGGCTCGGCCTCGCGGATGACGTCATGGATGTCCGGGACGGGCAGGCTGGCCAGTGCCTGAAGAAACTCGTCGGGGTCCTTGCCGGGGAAGTGGCCGAACCAGCCCCCGGTGGTGACCATCCAGCGATCGCCCTCGATCGGGCTGATGACCCCCATCGAGCGCTGGGCCGGAGCGGTTGGCAGCACCAGCAATACTTGCCATTGTTCAGCGAAGGCAGGAAGCCGTTTGTAGATGCGCGATGCGTAGCCCAGTTCTGTCTTGACCACACTGTGTTGCACGTTGCCGAAGCCTGCGTCTTTCAGCCAGGAAGGCATGTGCGTGCCGCGGCCGCTGGCATCCACCAGCAGGTCGCAGGACAGGTTGCGCTCGCCCGAGCCGTCATCGATCGCGACGCCGCTCACCTGACGCAGGTTTTCGGCACCGCAAAACTCGATGCGCGTGACCCGTGTACCGGACAGAATGCTGACCTGCGGTACGGTCGTCAGGCAACGGCGCAACTGGTTGTCGATGAGCCGGCGGCTGCAGTAGTGAGCTTCGATGCCGCTGCGATAACGGTTTTTCCAGCGGCCGCGTTGATACCACTTCACATCATGTCCGAGGTCCGCAACCTGAGCGTCGCTTTGTTCGAGCGCACTCAGCAGACCCGGATAGATCCGCTCCATGATCTGCTTGCCGCGCAACAGCAGCAGGTGCACATGATGTTCTTGAGGCAGGCTCTGACGCGGGCCTGTCTCGTCGTAAAAGTCGCCTTTTTCGACGACAGTGACACGCTCGAAGCGGCGCGCCAGCACGGCAGCGGTGAGGCAGCCGGTGACACTACCGCCTATTACTACCGCATGGCCCGAGCGCAGGGCCGGTTCAATCGGGAGAGTAGTCATTGAGCACCTTGGCGATGTAATGCAGATCGTCGTCCTGCAGATTCTGGTGCAGAGGCACCGTCGTCAGTGAGCGTAGCAATCTGGCAGCGTTAGGGCAGTCGCGTTGATACCGGGTCAGCAGCGGCAACTGGTAAAGCGGCTGGTTATCGTACTTGCCGATGTCCGATTCGATACCGTGACGTTGTTGGTAGTGCACCAGTTGGCGACCGTCATGCCCCACTGACTGCAGGAGCAGCGAGTAGGCGTTGACTGCGCCGCCTTTGACGACAGGCAGCTCGCGAAACGCCGGGTTATCGAGCATGGACAGAAGACGATCGCGGTTTCTCATCCGGCGTTCGAGGTGCGAATAGAGCTGACGCGAACGGGCCAGCCCCAGCGCCGCCTGCAGACCGCCCAGTTTCAGGTTGATGCCCAGCGATTCGCCTGTCAGGTTGCCGAAACGGGTATAGGCACGGATTCGTCTGGCCCGGTCTTCGTCATCGGTCATCACGAAGCCGCCTTCGCCGGTCGAGATGAATTTGCAGTCATGGGTACTGAAACAGCTGATATCCCCATGCTGTGCGAGCCAGGTGCCGTTCAGCCGGGTCATGTGTGCGTGGGCCAGATCCTGGATCAGAGGAATACCGGCTTGGCGCATGGTCGCCCAGGTTTCATTCGAGCGAATCGGATAGCCCCACATCGGTACTTCGATGACTGCGCAGGTACGAGGGCCTATGCAGCGCTGCAGGTCTTGCGGATCCAGGCCGAAACTGTCCGGCGCGACATCGCAGAACACCGGCACAAGCCCCAGCGAGAGGATCGGCAGGACCGTACAGATTGGCCCCGTCGGGGCGACGATGACTTCGTCGCCCGGCTGGAAGTCGACACCGGCCAGCGCAGCGGTCACTGATGCCGCACCCGAAGATACAGCGATCACATGCTTGATGCCATACAGCCCGGAAAGCGCCGCTTCGTATTCATCGACCACCTGGGAAGTGCCTGTCAGGCCCGAATGCAGCGCCCGCTCCAGCTCATGCAGGTCATCGATCGAATGCATCGGCCCTTTCTGGGTAATGGTGCGCATCCGGGTAATGGTATTCAGGCTCATGGTGCCACCTTCATTCCCACCAGATCCCACAGCGCATCGTCTGCAAAAACCCGGTCGACCATTCGCCGGAAATTGGGAAACATCTTCAGGTCTGCGGTTTCCGCATGGCTGAAGAACCGCGCATGCTCGACTTCCCGGTTGTCCGGGCAGGCCTGCAGGCTGGTTGCCGTGACATAAATCAGGTCCAGGTGATAGTGCGGGCCGCGTTTGTCATTGATGTATTCGCACAGCACCCGGTAAGGCTGATGCAGGACGGTGACATCGGTTTCGACATCGGCGAGCTCTTCATCACGCTCGCCGAGCAGCTCGGCATGAATGCCCGTCTCTTCGAAAATCTCTCTGAGTACTGCAACGTCGGGGGTTTCGCCCTGTTCGATGTGGCCGCCCGGATAGAGCCAGACGCCCAGCTTGCGGTGATGCAACAGCAGCATCTTGCGCTCCGGGTTCAAGACGAACCCGGACGCGGTGAAATGCCGATCCAGTTGTGAGCGATCGAGTGGTTCAGTCATTTATGCGCCACCGTACTGGTTGATGCGATCAGCCATATAGTCGAGCTCCGCCCGGGTAATGCCCGGATGAACCGGAATCGTCGTCATGCCTGCCAGCAGCGCTTCTGCATTCGGGCATTCGTTGCGGTACTGAGCGAGTGCCGGGAACTCATAGAGTGCCTTGCAACCGTAGCGCTTGATGTCGGAAGGGATGCCGGCGTCGTCGAGGTAATCGATGAATGCACGGTTGTCGGCGAAGTGCAGCTCAAGGTTCAGGAAGTAATAGTTAGGCAGGCCGCCGTCGATGATTTTCTTCTCCCGGACCTTGCTGTGGTCGAGCCGGGCAAGAAAGTACGCCGCGTTCTCTCTGCGTTTCTGGATCTGCTCATTCAGTGATGCCAGGCGGCTGCCGCCCAGCGCCGCTGGCAGTGCAGCGAGTTTGTAGTTGAGGCCGAAATCCTTGCCATTGAGGTTGCCAAAGCGGCTGTAGTCGCGGCAGCGCTGCGCCAATGCATCGTCGTCGGTGAGTATGAAACCGCCTTCGCCGGTTGCCAGTGGTTTGCGCTCGTGGGTGCTGAAACAGGACAGGTCGCCGAACTGCGAAAGCGGGCGGCCTTCCAGCGTTGTGCCATGCGAATGGGCCAGGTCGAGAATCAGCTTGATACCCAGCTCACGGGTCAGGGTGCGCAACTCGTCGACTTCCGTCGGATAGCCCCACATCGGAATATCGATGATGGCCTTGGTGCGTGAGGTGATGCGCGCTTTTATGGACGCCGGATCGGCACCGAAGCCGTGGGCTCGGGTGTCGACGAAGATAGGGTTGGCCCCGGCAGCGATGATCGGGTAGATCGTGCACAGCGGGCAGCTGGGCGTCAGCAGAACGTCGTCGCCAGGACCGACACCGGAGGCGTAGATAGCGACACTTAACGCGGCACCACCTGACGATACGGCAATGGCGTGTTGCGCTTCGAACCAGGCGGCCAGTTTGCTTTCGTATTCGCCGACCACATCGCTGGTCCCCGACAGCGGACGCTCCAGCGTCAGTTGCATGGTCAGCAGGTCGTCCGCATACACCGGGCGATATTTATCCGAGACAGCAGGTCGGGCAGTGGTGTTACTGGAAAGACTGGACATTGTTGCAAGCTCCGAAAACAGGCATTGGTGGCGTAGGGTCAGGCGCTCAGGGCCAGGTCGGGTCGAGCGACGGCATCTGCCTTGCAAATGCTTTCGATGACCTCATAGGTCGGCCGCAGGCTTTCGAAGCTCGCCTCATAAGCGGTGTTGTGACGAACGGCATGGAAGAACTGCTCCAGTTCGCCGAAGTAGCCACTGCGCTCATACCCGGAATCCAGAGGTCCCGGCTGCCAGGCGCCTCTCCAGCGTTTACCCGGACCGGTAGCGCTGGTGCCGTGCTCCGGCTCGTGCATGGTGATGTTCCACAGGTTATTGAGCTCGACCATCATCGAGTTCGAACTGACGATTTTCATGTCGAATTCAAAGTAGGGGAACATGGTTCCGCTGAGCAGACTGACGCTGGCGCCGGTGGTGAATTGCAGCTCCAGACTGACCAGTAACGAATCGCCATGACGTTGCACTCGCGACTCGATATCACGCAGCTCGCCGCCGCCGAACGTGACGCCCAGATCGATGGTATGGATGGCCTGTGCGAGCAGGAACGACCTCAGCGTCGAGTCGAGGCCCCAGAGTGGCGAGGTGGGTTTGCTGGCGTAGTGGTTGAGCTGGATATGCACGACCTGGCCGAATTGTTCGGCACTGGTCATCTGCCGCAACTGGCGCATGGGTTTGGCAAATTTGAAGTTCATGCCGACGCCGGTGATCACGTTCGAGCGGCGACTTGCGTCGATCAACTGGTCCAGTTCGTCAAGGGTGAAGCAAGGCGGCTTCTCGACGAAAACATGCACACCTTTGGCCATTGCCTTGAACGCAAGATCGCGGTGAGCCTGGGGCGGGCAGGCCATGACGACCGCATCGAGCCCGGCGTTTGCGAGCATGTCGTCGAAATCGTCCGTGATCATCACATTCGATACAAAACGATTGATCTGCTCGGCTCGGCGGCGATCACTGTCGCAGACCGCCACAATACGAATGTCCGGCATTTGCAAAAGCGTGGGCAGCAGATTTTCCTGCATCTGTGCGCCGAGACCAACAATGCCAACTTTGAGTCCAGTCATAATCATCTCCGTCTTGAAAAGTCAGATGTAGTTCATGGGAAAACAAGGGCGAGCGCGTACACGAATTCCGTAACGGATTAGCCGAAGGGCAAACCGAATGAGTGCAGTGTTCGTTTTGAGTCGGTAGAGCAGGGCAGCAGTGCCCTAAGGTATGAGGCCCGTCAGGCTGGGGGGACTGCCATCATGTGCTGCAGAATGGCTTGTGACGGGGGGCATCAAGTCAGGGGCGTTCGATATCCGTGGCAACCGGTCAGGCACGTTGCACAGCAGGACAGAAGATTGACGATTGAGGGGGTTCGACACGCGGGGAGGGCCGGAGCCTTTATTGTTCTGACTGATTCCGGTGAGGAACAGTACGCTGGCGAAAGACTCATGCGTTGCGTTACGCAGGGAGCGATGGTTTTCGTTCGGGCAAGTATTCATATATCGAATCCTCCATGAACATCTGGTTCTTCCGTGGCCGCTGACGACTCCCAAAGGGAACATCTCATCGGTTAGTTGCACTAACCCAGTGCGGGAATGAATCTAACCTAGCCTTTTACGCATGGCAATAAACAGGTCTAGACCAAAAAAACATAAAAGAAGGTTACGAAGATTATGCTTTCGTATTAAGTTCATTGAGACACCTTACAATGCTTTTGATATTTAACGATTTTTTCAGTTATCCTTGGCGTTTGCTGGCTTTTTGCCAATCATGGATACACAGATTATTCATGTTTAAGGTGCTTTTGAGCAGGCGTGAATCGATTGCGTACCATAAGTTTGTCTGACGCTTTGGTTTCTGAAGTGCCGAGTTTCGCGACTCGTGGCGACCCAACCCCAAAAAGGAGCATGCATGACCTCTTTCAGCACCGCAGCCCAGGATGCCAAGGCTCGGGCGGAGCAGTCTTCGACGCGTATCGCGTTTTTCATTGCCGGTTTCAGCGTCGCCTCGTGGGCGCCGCTGGTGCCTTACGTCAAACAGCGGATGGGCCTCGATGAGGGCACGCTCGGGCTCTTGTTGCTGTGTCTGGGGGTAGGCTCGATCATTTCGATGCCGTTGGCGGGAGCACTGGCCGCGCGCTTCGGCTGTCGGCGTCTGCTGGTGTGTTCGACGCTGCTGATCTGCCTGTGCCTGCCGCTGCTGGCGACGATTTCCAGTCTGCCGCTATTGATAGCCACGCTGTTTCTGTTTGGCGCGAGTATGGGCGGGGTGGATTGCACGGCCAACGTGCAGGCGGTAATTGTCGAGCGCGCCAGCGGCAAGACCATGATGTCGGGGTTTCACGGCCTGTTCAGCCTTGGCGGGATTGTCGGTGCAGCGGGCGTCGCCGGTTTGCTCAGCCTGGGTATCTCGCCATTCACGGCGATGCTGATCGTGGTCTTCCTGACGTTGGTCGCGCTGGCCAAAGCGGCGCCAAATCTATTGCCCTATGGCAGTCCGTCCGACGGGCCAGCGTTTGCGATCCCGCGTGGCGTGGTGCTGTTCATCGGCCTGCTGTGCTTCACCGTATTTCTGGCCGAAGGCGCGATGCTCGACTGGAGCGCGGTATTCCTGACCTCGTTGCGTGGTGTCGAGCCTTCCTATGCCGGGCTGGGTTATGCGGTATTCGCCGCGACCATGACCCTGGGGCGGCTGTTTGGCGATGCAGTGGTAAAACGAGTCGGTTCCAATCGAGTGATTATTCTCGGCGGACTGTGTGCCGCGGCGGGACTGGCCGTCGCGACATTGATCCCGTTCTGGCAGGCGGCGCTGCTGGGGTATGCATTGGTGGGGGCGGGTTGCTCGAACATCGTGCCGGTCTGCTACAGCGCAGCCGGCCGGCAGAAGACCATGCCCGAAAGCGTGGCGATCCCGGCCATCACCACAGTCGGCTATGCCGGGATTCTGATCGGTCCTGCGGCAATCGGTTTCATTGCCCATGTCAGCAGCCTTGAACTGGCGTTCATGATCGTTGCTGTGATGCTGGTGGGCGTGGCGATCGGGGGCAGCAAACTCAGGACCTGATCGGTATTACAACCTGCGCGCCATCCCCGACACCCGGATCGAGCTTCCCGGTTGCTGCGGGATTTCGGCGCGCAGGCGCGACGGGCTGCCCATGTCCTCGCCCTGAATAATGTCTATCAAACCGCCATGCGGCCAGCCGATATCGCGCAGATAGCCGCCCAGTGCTGCCGTGGCAGCGCCCGTGGCCGGGTCTTCGTAGACGCCGCCGAATTCAAACGGGTTGCGCGTGTGGAACAACTGATCGGTCTCGGCCCACGCCAGCAGAATCGTCGCCCAGCCTTCACGGACCATCAGGTCGTGACCCGCCTGCTGGTCATAGCGCATATCCTTGAGCCTGGCCCGGCTGTTCAACGCCAGCAGCAAATGGCCGGCACCGCCATTGATATGCGCGGGGGTAATGCGCTCATCCAGATCGGTCTGGCTATAGCCGAACAGCGCAAGGGCTTCTTCCAGCAACGGCGCGCTGACCGGCTTGCTGAACGTGGGTGGCGATTGCAGCGCCGCCGACGTCAGCGAGCCCTGCGCATGGCCCTCGACAGTAATCTGCGCCTGATTGAGTGTCAGCTGAAACACGCCATCGCCTTGCTGCGCCGCCAGCGCTGCGCCCAGGGCGACGGTGGCGTGCCCGCAAAACGGTACTTCTGCCAGCGGCGAGAAATATCGCACCCGCCAGCCGCTTTCTACAGGCGCAGTGAACGCCGTTTCGGAAAAACCGATGTCGGCGGCAATCTGCTGCATGACGGCATCATCGGGTAACGCATTGCCAATCCACACACCTGCCGGGTTGCCGCCGCGATCTCCATCGCTGAACGCCGCCAGTTTGAGTACTTCAGTTGTCATCGAAAGGTGTCCTTGCCTGGGTCAGTAGGGGACAGTGTGCAATGACGAGGATTTGATTAGCCAGTGAGAACATTTGATGCACGGTATGTGTGTGCCTGATGCCTCACACCTCACACCTCGACAGACGTCGCTGCACCAGGCGTTCACGCAGTGTGTCGTAGGCCCAGTTGAACAGCAGGGTGTAGGGCAGAAACATCAGCAGCAGACCGATGTCCAGCCAGAACGCTTCCATCAGGCTGATCGTCAGCCACCATGCGGCCAGCGGCACCACGGCCAGAATCAGTCCGGCTTCGAAACCCGTTGCGTGCAGGACGCGGACTGTCAGGCTCATGGTAAATCCGTAGCGGTTGCGCAGGCGGTCGAATAGCGCGTTGTAGGTCATGTTCCACAGCATGGCGATGGTCGAGATCATCACCGTCATGGCGCCCATCATCGCCAGTGACTGTTCCATCAGCCAGGCCAGCAGTGGTGCGACCAGAATCACACCGCCGATCTCGAACAGCGCGGCATGCATCGCCCGCTCACGCAGGGTTTTGCTGGCGACGCCGGGTTGCCGGTCGGTGTGCGATTGGCTGTTACTCATGACTACGCGGCCCTTGGTGCTGATGGATGGCGGTATTATCATCGGTGTTTGCGTTAAGCTGAAAATCAATACCATCGGTTAAACCGATATGAGAGCGCCATGAGTTATTCGCCAGAAGCCCTGGAAGCCTTCGCCCAGATTGCCGCGCTGGGTTCGTTCAGCGCGGCCGCACGCCGTCTGGGCAAGAGTCAATCGACCATCAGTGAAGCGATCGCCCGCCTGGAAATCGATCTGGGGCTGGAGCTGTTCGATCGCTCTTCCAGGCAACCGGTCCTGACCGAAGCGGGGAGGGTCATGCTGGGCCGTGTCGATGATCTGCTGTGCGCCTCGGACCGGCTGCGTCGTGCTGCCGCGCGGCTTGCGGCAGGCGTCGAGCCACGGCTGACGCTGGTGCTGTCGGATGCCAACCAGTTTGCCGATTTCGAACGGCTGATGACCGAGCTCGATCAACGCTTTCCAGAGCTGGAAATGGAATGCGTGTTCGCCGAGCATGGCGACGCCATCAGCCTGGTGCAGTCGGGCAGGGCGTCACTGGGGCTGCTGTCGGCGCAAGCCAGCTACCCACCGGAAATCGGTCACGCGACCATCGAGGAAAGTGCCGATTTCGGTCTGTTCGTGTCGCACAAACATCCACTGGCCGCGCTGGAACGGGTCGATTACCAACAGCTGGCCCGCTATCGCGCCTTGCGCCTCAATACGCTGATCGAGCACAGTATCCCCACTGACGACCTGCCCACCAGCGGCCATCGGCATTGGTCGGCCCCCAATTACCTGCTGTTGATGGACATGGCTGCGTTCGGCTTTGGCTGGTCGGCATTGCCGCGCTGGCTGGTGTCGCGCTATTCGGGCGGACTGCTCAAAGAACTGCAAGTCTCCGGTTGGCCGCGGCGCTCGGCGGTGGACGTCATCTGGTCATTCCAGCGCAGTCTGGGGCCTGCGGGTGCGTGGCTGCTGGAGTCGTTGGTGCCGTTCGCGGGAGAGTGAGGCGGGGTTGCGCAATTTCCTGTACGCCACAAGCCTTTCCAACCTCGCGACTGCAACAGAATCCGGCTATAAAGAGTGCCTGCAACCCGACAGCAGAAGGAATCAGGCATGGCTTTCGATTGGCACTCCGGCCTCATCACGCGTGATACGCCGGTGAATGACACCTATCGGAACACGCAGAACGTGAGGCGCTTCATGACCTTGCAGTGCGGGGCGTCGTTCAGGTTTGATCGGCCATTCATGGCATGGATCAACAATGGCGAGCCCAAGACCATGGGGCAAGTCGTGGACCAATGGCTGCACCTGCATGCTGCTTCCTCAGCGTCGAACTGACATCGCGCGCCGGAATGGGACAGTTCCTGCAGGGCACGCTCCTGGACTCCTGAAGGCTGTTCACACAATCGTATCTCGCTCTGATCTGGCGAAAACCCACAATATCTGAGCTCAAAACGCCATTATTTTTGCATGCGAGGGTTTTTTCTCGTAGCGTGCTCGTGCCGCCCCGCATGACGGGAAAGCGGCGCAACCAATCCCTCAGGTGCCGCCGCTTTGACCCCGACAGATTTACAACATCTTCAGAGCCGGTTAGCGGCTCTGGAGCAGGAAAACGCCTCGCTTAAAGAGAGCCTGAGCGTCACCGGTCGGGAGGCCGAATACGCCCTGGCCCAATCCCAGGAGCGCTATCGTTTTCTGTTCAACGCCATGGATGAAGGCTTTTGCATCATTGAGTTCTTTGACGGGCCGCACGGTCCGCTGAGCGATTACATTCACGTCGAAGCCAATCCGGCCTACGAATACCACGCCGGCATTTCCAATGTGGTGGGCAAGAAGCTGCGCGAGATGGTTCGTGAGGAGGCTGATGGCTGGGTGAAGTTTTACGGCGATGTGTTGCGGACCGGCAAGCCGATCCGTTTCGAGCGCGAGCTGGTGGCCACCGGGCGCTATCTGGCCTTGACCGCGTTTCGCATCGACCCGGCCAGCCGCAAGCAGGTCGCCGTGTTGTTTCAAGACATCACTGAACGCAAACGCGCTGAACTGGCGCTCAAGCAACTGAACGAAACACTGGAGGCGCGCATTGTCGAAGCCGTGGCCGAGCGCAATGTGCTGGCCGATGTCGTCAACGGCACCAATGCGATCATTCATGTCGTCGACTGCAATTTTCGCTGGATGGCCATCAATGGCGCTGCCCTGCGCGAGTTCGAGCGCCTGTTCGGCGTCCGGCCGCAAGTGGGTGACAGTATGCTCGACCTGCTCGACGACCGGCCGCACAGCAAGGCTGATCTTGAACGGCGCTGGACGCGTGCGTTAGCGGGCGAGGAGTTCGCCGAAAGCGTCAGCTTCAGTGACTCGAACGATCCGGCCAGCCATTTTGAAATACGTTACAGCACGCTGCGCAATGCTCAGGGGCAGGCCATTGGCGCTTACCTGTTTGCCTACGATGTCAGCGAACGGCTGCGCGAGCAGGAGCGCCTGAGCCAGGCTGAAGAAGCCTTGCGCCAGTCGCAGAAGATGGAAGCCGTAGGCCAGTTGACGGGTGGTATCGCCCACGATTTCAACAACCTGTTGACCGGCATCACGGGCTCGCTGGAACTGCTCAAGACACGGGTGAGCCAGGGCCGTTTCAATGAATTGGACCGCTACATAGGGGCTGCGCAGGATGCCTCCAAACGTGCGGCGTCACTGACTCATCGATTGCTGGCGTTTTCGCGTCGGCAGACCCTGGACCCCAAGCCGGTCGACGTAAACCGGTTGGTCATCGGCATGGAAGAACTGATTCGGCGCACGGTCGGGCCGCACATCACCGTGGAGGTGGTGACCTCGGTCGGGTTGTGGTCAACGTTCATCGATGCACCGCAACTGGAAAATGCCTTGTTGAACCTGTGCATCAACGCCAGGGACGCCATGCCGCGCGGCGGGCGGATTACCATCGAGACAGCCAACCGCTGGATTGACGAGCGTGGTTCGCAAAGCCGCGATCTGATCCCCGGGCAGTACCTGTCGCTGTGTGTCAGCGACACCGGCACAGGCATGTCGCCCGAGGTCATCAATCGGGCCTTCGACCCTTTCTTTACCACCAAACCGCTGGGGCAGGGCACGGGGCTGGGGTTATCGATGGTGTACGGTTTCGTGCGCCAGTCCGGCGGTCAGGTGCGCATCTATTCCGAGCCTGATCAGGGTACGAACATGTGCCTGTACCTGCCGCGTCATTACCTTGGGGCGCCGGAAGAGATCGAGTCTGCAGATGCCTCTGGGTCGGCCGCGGTACAGACCGAGCGCACTGTGATGATTGTCGACGATGAGCCGACCATCCGCATGCTGGTGGCCGAAGTGCTGGAGGATCAGGGCTACATTCCGATCGAGGCGGGCGAAGGCGCATCTGCGCTCAAGGTGATCGAGTCCGATGCGCGTATCGACCTGCTGGTGACTGACGTCGGGTTGCCGGGTGGCATGAATGGCCGGCAATTGGCCGATGCGGCGCGGATCATTCGACCCGACCTCAAAGTGCTGTTCATTACCGGTTACGCAGAGAACGCCATCATTGGCAACGGCCATCTGGATCCGGGGATGTGGGTGCTCACCAAACCCTTCACCATGGAAGCGTTTGCCAGCCGCATCTACGAAATGATCGAGCGCGAAGACTGATTCCAGCAGCCGTCAGCGGACAGGCGGCGCCTGGAATTCACCTTTGGACAAGCCTTCCACGTCATTGCCCATGCTGTCACGAATGCTCAGGTCTGCGCCCTTGTCGGTCAGTTCCTTGAGCACTTCAGTACGTTTGAACAAAGCGGCGTACATGGCTGCGGTCTGCCCGGCATTGTTGGTGAGGTTAGCACCACAATCTGCCTGCACCAGGCGCTTGGCGATGCTCAGTTCACCTTTGAAAATCGCCCCCATCAGCGCCGTATTGCCGCGATTGTCCTTGGCGCAAGGGTCCGCTCCGGCGTCTATCAGGCGTATCACCGAATCTTCATGGCCGTGATAGGCCGCCAGAATCAGACCGGTATAGCCTTGTTCGTCACGGATGTTGAGGTCGTAATGAGCCTCGATAAACGTGTCCAGCATGGGGTTGTTGCCTTCGCGGGAAGCATCGAAAAACAGCGTGCGCAGTTGGCTGGCAGTCTGTTCGGCGGTCAGCTCTGAAGGCGGTGGAGTGGGGGTGGGTGTCGATGCCGGTGGTGTGGCGTTAGCGGCTGCGGCAAACAGCAGCAAGCCATAGATCAGATGCTTCATGGGCGTTCTCCTGACGTGAACCGTCCCGGCGACAAAGCACCGGGACGGGGTATCAGATCATCAGTCCTTGAGGCTTGCAGCCAGGGACTTGACCTTGCTCAGATCGCCTTTGGCGACTTCGGCTACCCGAGTGCCGTAGTCCGGATCTGCCTTGTACAGGTACGACAGCATGATGTTCTTGCTTTCAGTGTCGGTGTCGGCCAGCGACTCGCCAAAGCTCTGCACCAGGTCAGTCTTCTCTTTCGCGCTGTAGGAGCGATACAGATCACCCGCCTGCTTGAAGTTCTGCTCACGCGTGATCTTCGCCTGCTGGGTAGTGCCACTGAGCGGCAGCTGGCTGTAGCGCGCCTTGTCATCCGCTGGACGCGGTTCCAGACGGCTCGGCTCATAATTGACGCCGCTGGTGGTGTGACCGGTATTCAGCGCACCGTCCTGATTGCCGTTGTTGACCGCAACTTTTGGCTGGTTGACGGGCAGGCTCAGGCCATTCGCGCCAAGGCGATACATCTGGGTGTCAGCGTAGGAGAACACACGGCCTTGCAGCAGACGGTCCTCGGAAGGTTCGATACCTGGAACCAGGTTGGCCGGGGCCATGGCGACCTGCTCGGTTTCCTGGAAGTAGTTATCGACGTTCTTGTTCAGGACCATCTGCCCGATTTTCTTCTCGGGAACATCCGGCCAGATCTTGGTGGCGTCCAATGGGTCGAAGTCGAATTTCGCCAGCTCTTCAGGCTTCAGCACCTGAACGTACAAGTCCCATTTCGGGAAATCACCCTTTTTGATCGCGCCGACCAGATCGTTGGTCAGGTGGCTGTAGTCCTTGGACTGGACCTGAGCGACTTCCTTGGGATCAAGGTTCTTGAGGCCCTGCAGGGATTTCCAGTGGAACTTGACGTAGTGCACTTCGCCCTTGGCGTTGACCAGTTTGTAGGCGTGTACACCGTTGCCGTCCATGAAGCGATAGCCCGCTGGGGTGCCCTCGTTCGAATACAACAGGGTCAGCGTACGGGTGGCTTCCGGTACGTGGGAGAAGAAGTCGAAGCGACGCGAATCGTTGTCCAGGTTGGTACGCGGGTCCGGTTTGAACGCGTGGACCATGTCCGGGAACTTGATGGCATCACGAATGAAAAAGGTCGGGAAGTTGTTGCCGACCAGATCCCAGTTACCGTCAGCCGTATAGAACTTGGTGGCGAAGCCGTGCGGGTCGCGCAGTGTTTCAGGCGAGTGATTACCGTGAACCACGGAGGAGAAGCGTACAAATACCGGGGTCTTCTCGCCGGATTTGAAAACGGTCGCCTTGCTCAGGTCGCTGATGTCGGCGGAGGCCGTGAACTCGCCTTTGACGCCAGTGCCACGGGCATGCACGACGCGCTCAGGGATGCGTTCGCGATCAAAGCGCTGCAGCTTTTGCAGCAGTTGCACGTCTTGCAGCAGGACAGGCCCTTCGGCGCCTGCGGTCTGAGAATTCTGATTGTCTCCAACGACGGCGCCATTGTCACGTGTCAGGGTATCGGCTGCATAAGCGGTCGGAATAGTAATCAGACCGGCTGCAGTTAGACACACCATGTGTCTGGACCAGTTTAATAACGGCATTTTGAATCCCTCATATTTTTAGTAGGCCGGATTATCTTAGGCGCGTGAGGGAAATGCGGTGATTATAAAAATGTATCGGGGTGATTGAGATAAATACTCAGGCAAAAGGTGGACCCGGTAAAGAATGTTTGTACTGAATTCGCCCGGTGCATTGATGCACGTTCAGACGTTGTAGATCACGTTATATATCCGTGTTTTCTCTAGTTCTGCATCCCTCTGAAATAAATGGATTTTTATTGAATGTCGACAGTCATTAAACGTGCTCGCTTGCCCCTCTTTCAGGTGGATGTGAATCATTATCAACTTTATTATTTGGTTACTGGCAGGTGGCTGTGGCTTGTGCTGGTACTATCGTACTGATAGTTAGGATCATCGTTCAGGTGGGTGGCTATTTGATATTCTTTTTTTCAAGTCATCGTATAAGTTGCAACTAAGTGTCGCGCTGCAGGATGCTGGCAATATGACAATATCGGTCCTGAATGCTTCGACGCGCTATCATGTGGCCACACCCTGTACAGACACACCTGTTAAACGGAGCCCCTTGTCCCATGCCGACGATCATGCTGCTACAAACCCCGCCGCCGGAATTCATCCGGAGCCAGATCCAGCAGATGGTCGTCGATTACGTGACTGACATCAGCCTGGTAGCCATCGCGCCGAGCAACCCGCTGTACAACCTTTACCAGTACGGCGTGGGCTACGAGGTGCATTTGTACCTGAATGCCATGGACGGTTCGCAGCAGCTGACCGTGGAGCTGATCGTCGCGCTGGACGATGAAGACCCCGAAACCGTATTGGGTTTTTTGCTGTACCTGCCTGTGCAGGATGATCCGCAGGCCTGCGCCGTAGCCTACATGGCGGTGCGCGACAGCCACCGTCGTCAGGGCATCGCATGCTCGATGCTGGAGAAAATGACCAGTCGCTATCCGCACGCAGAGCTGTATTGCGTGGTCGGCAAAGTCGCGTATTTCGAGGCAATGGGCTTTCAGGTGCTGGGTGCGCGTGGTCCGCAGGTCATCATGAACACGCGTGATCACGGTACTGACGGCTTGCTTGCGGTCATGGATATCGCGCCGATCTACAACTCGGTGGAGGTGCGGCAGATTCACGCTTACCTGCTCAAACAGCACGGCAACAGCGCGATGGTCGATGCGGAGAAGCAACGCGATCGCCATCTGGACCGTATGACCCTTGAGGCGAGAACGTTCGCCGAGCAACATCTTGGTAACAAGCCGCTGGCAGATGGCGCGTCGCAAACCTCGCGCCTGCACTGACAAAGAGTGCCAGTGAGGCAGGACCGATAGAGAGCGTTAGGCGCACAAGTGCGACTTGTCAAAGTTTTCTATCAAAAACGAGGAGGGGGTGGAACGATCCAAATGAGGTGAAGTCATTATGACATCATCGCTGTTTGATCAACTCATTCCGGCACTGACACCACTCCTCATTCAGCAACAGGTAAGCCCCATGAACGTCCTGCGTCAGTCCAAGTTTTCTACCAAGCTTCTCTCTGCTTTCATCATTTGTGCGTTGATCACGCTGGCCGTCGGCGCTCTGGGGATGGTCGGAGTGACCCGCCTGGGCAATAACCTTGAGCTTACGTTTTCCAACAACCTCGTCTCGGTTGGCAACACCAATGAAGCGCTGACCAGCTTCACCGCTCACAACCGCGGGCTTTACCGTTTGCTGGATGCGCAGGATGGCGGTGTCTCCGAAACGGACAAGGATCGCGTTCGTCAGGCGTTGAGTGATGACCTGGCCCGTGCGCAAAAAGTGTTTGCGATCTACCGCGCCACGCCTCTGGAAGATGACGAGCGCGCCGCCGGGGACCAGTTGGAACTGATGCTGCCCGCTTACGTTTCGGGCTCTCAACAGGTTGTCGAGCTGATGAAGGCAGGTAATTACGAGGCTGCCCGGACCCAGTTGAACAGCCTGTCCTCGGAAAGCTTTACCAAGGTGCGCAGTTACATGCGCACCATGATCGATTCCAACAACCGTCAGATCAAGGAAGGCGCAGCCGCTGCTGCCGACCTGAAGGCCAGTTCGGTATTGATGCTGGAGATTGGCGTGGTGATCGCTTTTCTGGTGGCCATCATGCTCGGCGTGCTGATTACCCGCATGATCACCCGTCCTTTGGCTGTCGCAGTCGCCAGTGCTCAGCGCATTGCGGGCGGTGACCTGACCCAGCCTATTGTTTCTAACAGTGGCGATGAGGCCGGGCAACTGTTGGACGCGCTGTCCGACATGCAGGGCGGGCTGAAAAACACCATCCAACAGATTGCCAGTGCCTCGGACCAGCTGGCTTCCGCTGCCGAAGAACTGAGCGCTGTCACCGATGAAAGCACCCGCGGGCTGACTCGCCAGAACGACGAAATCCAGCAGGCGGCAACAGCCGTCAATCAGATGACTGCCGCAGTGGAAGAAGTGGCGCGCAACGCGGTGTCCACCTCCGAGGCTTCGAAGTCTGCGACAGACGATGCCGTCGATGGTCGTGGCCAGGTCGATCACACGGTCAAGGGCATCACCACCATGGTCCATGAGATCACGGCATCCACTGGCGCTGTCTCCGAGCTGGCCGGGCATGTGCGGGAAATCAGCAAGGTGCTTGACGTGATTCGCAGTATCGCCGAGCAGACCAACCTGCTGGCCTTGAACGCCGCCATCGAAGCTGCGCGTGCCGGCGAACAGGGTCGTGGTTTTGCGGTGGTGGCTGACGAGGTTCGGGCTTTGGCGCACCGTACCCAGGCATCGACCGTGGAAATCGAAGGCATGATCAGTACCGTGCAGTCGGGTGCTGATGGCGCGGTTGCGGCGATGGGCAAGAGCCTGTCGCTGGCCACCAACACGCAGGAACTGGCCCTGCGTGCGGGCGCGGCGCTGGAGAAAATCACCCTGGGTGTAGCCACCATCAACGAGCGTAATCTGGTCATTGCTTCCGCCTCGGAAGAGCAGGCCCAGGTGGCCCGCGAGGTAGACCGCAACCTGATCAACATTCAGGACCTGTCGACCCAGAGCGCTGCCGGTGCCAACCAGACCAGCGCGTCCAGTCAGGAGCTGTCGCGACTGGCCACCTCGTTCAACTCACTGGTTGCCAACTTCAAGCTGTAAGTCGTCCTCACGAGGCATTGTCTGGCGCACGTCTGGACCCGATCGGTTGTTAAATTCCGGTCAGGCATGAAAAAGGCGTTGCGCCCGACCGGGTCATTTCGCGCATCATAGGCGGACTCAGCCCGAGAGAGACTTTTCATGCCTGTCATTCATTACCTTCTGCGCCTGTCGCTCCCGCGAGTGTCGATATCCTTTCTGGCCGTGTTGTGCTCTGGCGTGTTTGCCAGTGCTGCGCTGGCCGGCGACGAAACGCAATTGATCGAATCCCTCAATGCCTATCGCGGCCAGGCGCAGCGCTGCGGCGAGCAGGTGTCCATGGAACTGCCACCGCTGACCAGCGATGCGCGTCTGGTGCTGCCGGCCAGTGGCAATCTGGACCTGCAACAGGCGCTGACGCGTGCTTCCTACCCGATGGTCACCGTGCAGGCGATAAGCCTGTCCGGTCCGAACAATGCAGACGCTGCACTCAAGGCGGTTCTGGAGAGTTTCTGCCGTGTGGTGCTGGACCCGCAGTTCGTCGACATCGGTGTCAGCCGCGAAGGGCGAGACTGGCGTATCGTGCTGGCGCGCTCGCTGGTCGCGTCGCGTCTTGGCGACTGGCAGACAGAGGGGCAAAAGATACTGGAAATGATCAACAACGCCCGCACTCAGGCACGCCAGTGCGGCACACAATCCTTCGCCGCTACCACGCCGCTGGCCTGGAACCTGGTACTGGGGACCGCTGCACAACGTCATTCCCAGGCGATGGCCAATCAAAACTTTTTTGACCACAAGGATCGTGACGGCCGTACACCTGGCGACCGCGCCGAACTGGCCGGGTATGTGGGTCAGCAGGTGGGGGAGAACATTGCCGCGGGTCAGGACAGTGCGCGCAAGGTGGTGGATGGCTGGCTGCTGAGCCCGGGCCACTGCGCCAACCTGATGAATCCGGATTTCCGCGAGCTGGGTGCAGCCTACGCGATGGACCCGAAAAGTGACGCAGGGATTTACTGGACGGCAATGTTCGGCACGCAGCAGTAGCGTCTGCCGCTGCGCAACGGGCTGTCAAGCCTGGGCAAGCTATTCGACAAGGAAAGATGCCGGGAAGCGAGCTTTCCGGCAGAGGGGCTTAAACGCGGAATTGCTTGGTGAGACGGTTCAGGCTTGAAGCCAGGGTTGACAGTTCGGCAGTGGCGATGGCCGTCTGATTGGAGCCCTCGGACGTCTGGCTGGACAGATCACGAATGCTGACCAGGCTTCTGTCGACTTCTCGAGCGACCTGAGCCTGTTCTTCAGCTGCGGTGGCAATCATCAGGTTCCGTTCATTGATCTGGCTGATGGATTCGGTGATTTCCAGTAGCGCCTTGCCGGCGCCATTGGCCATCTCCAGCGTCTTGTGGGCCTGAACGCTGGTCTGCTCCATTGCGCTGACGGCATTGCCGGTTCCGGTCTGAATCGAGCCGACCATCTGCTCGATTTCTCGGGTCGATTGCTGAGTGCGATGCGCCAGTGCCCGGACTTCGTCCGCAACCACCGCAAAACCTCGTCCGGCTTCACCTGCGCGGGCCGCTTCGATGGCCGCGTTGAGCGCCAGCAGGTTGGTCTGTTCGGCGATGGCGCGAATCACATCCAGCACCTTGCTGATATCCGTCGCCATGACGGCCAGGCCCTGTACCTCGGTGGAGGTGATCTGCACCTTGGAAACCATCAGGTTGATCGCCGTGACGGTCTCATCGACCTGCGCGCGTCCGGCCATGGCTGCAGTGCTCGATTGCGAGGTCACTTCCGATGCCGATGCGGCATTACTGGCCACTTCTTCCACCGCCGCGCTCATCTCGTTAACGGCCGTGGCTGCCATTTCGATCTCGTTGGTCTGGCGCAGAATGGTGCGCGATGCGTCTTCCGTGACTGCATGCATTTCCTCGGAGGTGGCCGCCAGCTGGGTGGACGAGTCGCCGATCAGGATCAGGGCATTGCGCAGGTTGGCCTGCATGGTGGCGAGTGCGGCAATCAGTTTCGCCGCCTCGTCAGTACCATGTTGCGGGATATCCTTGCTCAGATCATTGGTGGCAATGCGTTGCGCGATACTCAACGAATCGCCAATCGGGCCCGTCAGACTGCGGGTGTACATCCAGGCAAGGAGCAGCGTGGTAATGACGCCGACGGCGATGAAAATACCCACCATCCACAATGTCTGCTCATAGGCAGCCTGAGCGGTAGCGCCAGCTTTCTCGGCTTTGCCGTCGTTGATGCCGATGAGTTTCTTCATCCCGGCTTCAACCTGATCGGCCGCGCTTTTCATTTCACCATTGGAGGTTGCCACTGCGGCTTCCAGATCGCCAGCCGCCACCGAGGCCAGGTAGCGGTCCTGTGCCACTTGATACCCGGCCTGTGCCTGAGACAATTCATCGAATGCCTGGCGCCCTTGCGGAGTCACGATCAATTTGCCGAGTGCGTCAAAATAGCCGGCGATCAGCGAGCGAGACTGCTGGATATCGCTGAGCGCCTTGGTCTTTCGATCCTGCGGTTCAATCGGATTGCGCACGCGGGCGTTGTTGCCGCGGATACTGACAAACTCCCGATCAATCGACCCGAGCTGCTTTATGCTCGGAAGCACATTGGTCTCGATGAATTTTTCCGCCGCATTGAGCTCGGCCGCCTGACGCAGGGCGAGCAGGCCCAAGGCAATGATCATCAGGCAGAACACGCCGAAACAGAGCGTCGAACGGGCGGCCAGGTTGAGTTTTCGCAGGATCATAGTGTTTCTCCGAAGGGGTAACCAGCTATCGCCCTCATTCGGATTAACTTGGCTGTAAAAGAGTAACAAGGTATTTCAGAAGGGTTGCAATATCGGCTCTTATCAATATCGCTTGGTTCTGTTACGCGGACTCAGCGTTTCTCCATACCCAACATGAAGGTATCCACTGCGCGTTCGACCATGGCGCGAATTTCTTCGATGCTCAGCGGCATGGGCGCCTGTTGGTAAAGGCGAATGTCGGTCTCGGCAGTCAACAGCGAGGTCAACTGCAACGCGGCGATGTGCGGATCGGTTTCACGCAACTGGCCTTTTCGCATTGCCAGAGTCATCAGTGAGGTGACTGTCTGCAGGCACTGGCTGGGGCCCGATTCGTAGAACATCATGCCGATGTCCGAGTGCCCGGACTCGGCGACCACCATGCGATACACGGCCAGTGCCTTGTCATCATTGATAAGCACCATCAGCATGCGTTCCCCGAAGCGCGTGAACAGGGTGCGCAAATCGATCGGTTTGTCATCCTGGATCACCAGCTCTGAAACCGCGTCGGCCAGATGGGCGGTTGCGAGCCTGTTGACCACGGCAATGAACAGTTCTTCCTTGGAGGGAAAGTAACTGTAGATCGTCGCCTTGGAGCCACCCATTCGTTTGGTGACCTCATTCATCGAGGCACGCTCGTAACCCATTTCGAGGAAGACACTTGCTGCGGCATCAATGATGGCTTCGCGGCGAGCTTCAGTTCGGACCTTCATTCATATCCTCAATTCTCCAGTGGGCAGATCGTATGCAAAATTCTCTAGACTGGAACTGAACCGTTCGGTACGATTTCAGTCGACTCCGTGGAGCTTACTGGAAAAGCAGGCGTAGATAAATGCCGATGGACTGCACCCGGCCATTCGTTGCCCGAATCCATTCAAAGATGGAGTGAACAGTTCTATGACCATTATCGACTTCAACAAATCCGTCAAACGTGCTTTTCGTAGTAATACGGCAGCCGCTCCTCAGCTGGAAAAAATGCTGACCGTGATTCTGAAGACCGACGCTCCTGTGCTCATGGGGATATGCAGCGACGGACTGCGTAGCAACAGCAATGTAGTGGGCGGGGAATTTTACGGCGAAAACTTCAGCGGCTCGGTACTCTCCGGCGGTAGCAACACGCTGGTTGAGTTGTCATCCGAGCTTGCTTTTCTGGAAACCCGTTTCACGCTGGTCACCCAGTTGGGTGAAATGATCAACGTTGAAAGCAGAGGCGCTCTGCTCGTTGACGAAACGGGCCAGCACGAATTGCAGAACGGAGTATGGCCAATCAGCGAAGGCCATTATCAGTGCACCTGCACACCACGCTTTCAGGTCTCTCTGGGCCCTAACGAGTGGCTGGAGAAGAGCGCATTCATCGGCAGGTTCGAATACCTGTATGGCAATGAAGCGCTGATCAGCTTTTACCGAATTAAGTTCTGATACATCCCTTCAAGTGCCACCGAGCAAGCCCGCGCAGGCCTGCTCCGTGGCAACGTCTTAAAACGTGACGCTGGCGCTCAGGCGTGCGGTGCGCGGTTCACCCACATTGACCTGCAACTGGCTGCCGGTGCTGGAAGGGTAGTACTGCTTGTCGAACAGGTTATCCACGTTCAACTGCAGGCGTGTTTTATAACCTGCCATGGGCACGTCCCAGCGCAGAAACGCATCCGCCACGGTATAGCTGCTCATGTAGAAGGTGTTGGCATCGTCGCCAGCGCGTTCGCCGACGTAGCGTGCGCCGCCACCTGCGTGCCAGTCGCCCAGACCGGACGGGACTTGCAGGTGATGGGTGAGGTACAGGCTGGCCGTGTGCTTGGGGGCCTGGCTCAGACGATTGCCCTTGTTGCTTGGATCATCCAGCACTTCGGTGTGGGTGTAGGCGTAAGTGCCGATCATGCCCCAACGCTCGGCAATTCGACCGGTCACATCCAGCTCTATGCCTTGTGAACCTGCCTTGCCGGCTGCTTCGCTGACACCGGTCACGCCGGTAGGCGTGACGACGTTTTTCTTCTCGATGTCGAATACCGCGAGGTTGAAGTCGAGTTCCGGTGCCAGTGCATATTTGGCCCCGACTTCGTAGCTGCGGCCTTCTTCCGGGTCGAAGGTGGTGCCGTCATCGTTGACGTCATCGTTGGGTACGAAAGAGCGGCTGTAATTGCCGTACAGCGACAGGTCCTCATTGACCTTGAACACCAGACCCGCCATCGGCAGGAATATATCGTCGCTGGTATCCAGGTTCACCGTGCGGTTCACGCCCAGTCCCTGTTTGATGTACTGATCGTAATGCTGGTAACGGCCACCCAGGACCAGAATCCAGCGATCATCGAGGTGCCAGTTGTCCTTGAGGTAAACGGACGACGAGGTCAGTTGATTGCTCAGGTTGCTGGTGGTCGCACTGACGACACTGGGCTCCGCCAGGCCGCCATAGCTGGGCGAAAAGATGTTGAAGCCGTTCTGCGCGGTGTTGCGGTAGGTCTTGCCGCGGTACTTGTCGGAGTCTTCCTGCTCTGCGCCGATCAGCAGATCATGTTGCTGGCCGAATAACTCCTGCTTGCCGATGAAGTCCCAACTGGCATAACGCGTTTCGTAATCGTAATGGCCGCCATTGGCCTGACGCCGCAGCACGCCGCTGCTGGACAGCGTGCTCGGCTGGGCGATCGAGAGGCTATAGCGGTCGTTGTTCCAGCCGTAGGTCAGCCGGGTTTTCCAGTCATCGCTGAGCTGGTACTCGAAGCGCGCGGTCGCGGTTTCGCTGATGCCGACGGTATTTGCCCATTTTTCGTCCAGGCGCTTGTCGTAGCTGATATCGGCCGGGTGACCGCCCGTGAACACCGTGCCACGGTCGAACGGGCTGACGTAGTCGTTGTATTCGTAAGCCAGCGTCAGGCTGGCGCGCTCCCCGGTCCAGGACAGCGACGGTGCGACCAGCGTGTGCTGGTCAACGCCATAGTTGCGCCAGTAGTCCTCGCTCTGACGCTCGGCCACCAGGCGGTAAGCCAGCCCCGAGTCGCCCAGCGGGCCGGTGGTGTCGATGCCGAAACTGCCGCCGCCTTCACTGTACGCCGAGCCACTGAGCGTGGTGCTTTGCACGTATTGCGGCTGTTTGCTGATCACGTTGATCACGCCACCTGGCTCCATTGCTCCGTACAGCAGCGAGGCCGGGCCTTTGAGCACTTCAACGCGTTCGGTCGTGGCACCGAAATTTTTCGACACCACCGAGCGCACGCCGTCACGCAGCACCGAGCCATCATCGTTGGTGCCGAAGCCGCGCTTGACCAGTGAGTCCTTGGTGTTGCCGAGCGTATTGCCCTGGCTGACGCCACTGACAAACTTCATGGCATCGTCCAGCGAGCGCACGTTGTAGTCGGCGATGGTCTGCGGTGTCACCACGTTGACCGACTGCGCTTCTTCCTTGAGCGGTACATCGCTCTTGCTCGCGGTACTGGCGCTTTTGGCGCTGTAGCCTTCCTGTGTTTCGGTCGCGGTTGCCGACACCTGCGTGGCGGGCAGCGTCGCGGTTTCGGCTGCATGCACTGCGCCGCCGGAGAACATCGCCAGAGAAAGCGCGGACAGCAGAAAAGTGCCGGGGCGGCGAGGGCATTGGAAGGAAGTGCTCAAGGGAGATGCTCTGCTAGGACGTTAATAGCAATAATTGTAATTTGATATTAATTCTCATGTAAATAAATGATTGAGGCGCCCGATGGTTTCGGTCGCCTCGGCAAACAGAGAGCGCTCGGCTCAGGACTGAGCCGTTACGTTGGCATCGATCCGCTTGCCCATGCTGATAATGAGCTCCGGCGTGTAGCCCAGGGTTCGATAGAAGGCCTGCACGCTCTCATTGAAGGTATGGATCTGCAGGTTGATCTTCACGCAGCCGAGATCCGCAAGCGCCTTTTCTGCGTGCCTGACCAGTCGGGTGCCCAGGCCGTTGCCGCGCTGTTGTGGATCAACGGCGACCGAATACAGCCAGCCGCGATGCCCGTCATAGCCGGCAAGAAGGGTACCGGCCACCTCGTCATCCGCAAGAGCAACGAAGAACAAATGGTCGTCGACAGCCCGTTTCTTGTCGATCGACAGGTCTGGACGATTGTGCGGCATGTCGTCATTGAAGACGGTCTTCCACAACTGGATGACCGCGAGGCGGTGATGCGGGTCTGAATACTCGACAATACAGTTCATTGCGGGGTCCTTTGACCATGAGTCCGAAGACTACTGCCACGTGCCCGGCGCTGTCTAACCCGAGGTCTTTGAGTCCTTGCCCTGTTTTGTCACCTGAGGCAGCGATGCCGGCGTATCGAGCAGGGCGCGAATGGCCCGGCTGTAAGCGGGCTGCCCGAGTTGCATGCTGTTGTTATGCGTACCGCCAGGCACCAATAGCAGCTTCTTGGGTTCCTGCGCGGCTGCAAACAACTGTTCGCTGAAGCGAGCCGGTACATAGCGATCCTCGGTGCCGTGCACGATCAGCACCGGCATATGGATGTCTGCAATCTTGTCCAGCGAGTCGAACTTCTGCGACAGCAGCCAGCGCACCGGCAGCGAGGTGTTGGCCAGCGCGGTGGCCACATCGGCCAGGTTGGTGAACGTCGATTCTATGATCAGCCCGCGGGCCTGAATCGGCCCATTGCCCTTTTCAGCGTCTTCGCCCAGTTCGGCCGCCAGATCCACCGCCACCGCACCGCCCAGAGAGTGTCCATAAATCAGCCTGCGCTGCGGGTCGGGTTGCAATTGCTTCAGGCGTTCCCAGGCGATGCGTGCGTCTTCATACACAGACCTTTCCGACGGCAACTGGCCCATGCTTTGCCCGAAGCCCCGGTAATCGATTGCCAGTATCGAGTAGCCCTGTGCCTTGAGTTGCTGGATACGGAACAGCTGGCCGGTGAGGTTCCATCGTGATCCATGCAGGTACAGCACCGCCGGGGCGTTCTTGTCCGCAGCGGGCCACCACCATGCGTGGATATTCTGCGAGGTACCGAATGCCGGTGTACTGAGTTCGATCTCCTGCACATCTGCCGGCAGACCGCTGTACCAGCTGGCGGTACCGGGCTCGATGCGAAACACCAGTTCGCGCTCCTTGTGTTCAAGCACTACACAGCCGACGGGCAGGCCAAGGATGATGGCTATCATGCTAATCCATCTGAGTGGACGGGCTTTGAAGCGAGCCAGAGGCGAAATCGACATAAGAAGAATAGTCCGGTCAACAAAGTGAAATAAATGCAGAATCTGCATCCGGGATGCAAGGTCAGCCGACGAACGCCGGGTTACAGGATATTGCGTACCTGCGTCGCAAGCACTGAAAGACCGAGGCGAGTAAAACCCGTGGCTTCAATACCTTGCGCGATGTGGCCCGAAGGCAGCCTGGACAACGATGCTCATTAGCACGTTTTGTTATTGAGGTAGCCCTTTTCGATAGCTGCGGATTATGCTGTGTGGGCGAGGGCGCTGTGTTTTTGTCATCTACCGTCGCCGGATTCGCCGATCTGCTTGCTGTATTCCCGCGCTTTCTTCAATTTCTTCAAGAGGTTACCGCCTATGTTCACTCACCGTCCCCTGGAAGAAAAAGACGTCCCCCTCATCTGCGAGATGCCGCAGAATGCCGATGAGCTGTTCTATATGTTCCCCAGGGCAACGTACCCGCTGACCGCCTCGCAACTCATCCATGCGCTCGAGACGCGTCATGATTCGACCGTCATCGAGATGGATGGCGAAGTGGTAGGGTTTGCCAACTTCTCTCTCTGCACCTTTCGCGGCCGCTGTTCGCTGGGCAACGTCATCATCGCACCGAAAGCCCGCTCCAGAGGGGTAGGGCGCTTCATGATCACCACCATGATGGGGATTGCGTTCGACAAGCACGAAGCGAGTGAAATGATCGCGTCCTGCTACAACCACAACGTCCCGGGCCTGCTGTTCTATCCGCGGATGGGATTCCGTCCTTTCCATATCGAAGAAAAGCTCGATAAGCGTGGCGAGCGTGTTGCGCTGATTCACCTGCGGCTGTCCGGCACCGACGCAAAAGAGAATATGCAAGACGAACAAGAGTAAGTTTTCGAGCAGGGCACGCACAACTCTTTTGAAGGAGCGGGCGTGCCTTGCGAGAGCCGCACCCGTTTCACTCTTCAACCGTTCGTCAGTCTTGACTTCCTTCTTTTACGTGCATGTTATCCACGGTGGTTCACGCCACGTGCCATTTTGTTGATGAGCAGGGCGGTGAATCGTTTTTTCCACGGGTGCGTTCAATAAGAAGCGGCGTTAAAAGGGTGATCGATATTCAGTTATGGAAGTTGCCTGAAGTGCAGCGCGCAGTGTATAACGGGTTTAAGCATCAGGTGAGTGGCGACGGATAATTGGCGGGCTGGCGCGGGCCGTTTTTAAAAAGTCATCAACAATAAAAATTATCAAAAATTTGTCACTGTCGGGACATGCTTACACACATAAGGAGATAAAGAGATGATCGCGAGTGGACTGTCCGAGTTAGAACTCAGGAGTATGGTTGAACGTGCGCTTCTGCCGTTGCGTTGCACCTGTACGATTGCCAATGATCAGATGAATGTGCAGATAAGCGATCCGGTATCGGGGCGCGCCCAGCTTCAGAAGAGCCTGCCGCTCAGCCGTATCAATACGGTTCGGGACATCGCTGACCTGGTGGCTGAATTGCGCGAAGAACCCGTAATGCCCCGTGTCTCGAAAGCGTATTACAGCGCTGCCTGATACTGCTGCACCCCGCTGATGCCCTGGCATCACGATACCTGGCCCTGATCATCGCTGATCGGGGCCTTGTCGTTTCTACGGGCCGCTTTGTCGACCGCATTCAGCGCAGGGAGAGAGGCTCGGCTGGTCTTCATGAACGCGAACCTGTGTTGGCGCACAACCGTTTTGTGCTCGTCAAATTAACAGCGTCGAAAGCTTGCTGTTTTTAGCGCAGACGATAAAAAATAAGTTGAACGCATTGAATGCGTTAATGTCAGCGAAAACTGCTCTTTTGAAGGGGCATTTATCGATCAAAAGATACAAGATCATTCAAATCATCAGGTTATAAAGCGTTCCAGACCGTTGCCGCCCATTTGACACTCCCGCTTTTCTTTGCAACTATTCAGTTGCCCGACTTATTTTGTAACGCATTGTCACTCTTTTCAGGTTGATAAAAACGTTGCCTTAAAAAGGGCGGTAGCATGATGCATTCTTCCTGTCAGGTCTGAGCTCAGGACCTGTGTCTGTTGGTCCTATTGTAATTTTTTGTGAAGAACACCTTCTCTAATCATGTCGTCCCATGGGCGCCGTGAATGAGCGCGTGTGTAGTGTGCTGCATGTGTTTCGCCTCGAATCGTGCAGGGACGCTGGTTCGCCTTATCAATCAGGTATTCGACATCCAGAACTTCTGGACTGCACCCACGTATGAAAATGACGATGGAGCATCATTATGTTTGATAACTGTATGGAAACAGCTTGCGGTTGCGTGGTGGGAGGGGCCGGGCTCGCGGGCATGGGCTTTTTGTTCAACGCCCTGAAGAGCGGCGCGATGCCCGGGCTCGCTGCCAAAGGACTGATTGTCATTGATGCAAGCGACCAGCCCGGTGCGGGTGCGCTGGGAGATTACCGGATCACTGCCAACTCGGTAGGCGATGTGTTCATTGATTGCCTTCGCGATCCGGCATTGCGCGAGGTGTTCGAACCTCTCGAGTACTCGGCAGCCTATTGGCGCATCAAGGCACAGGCACAGAGCGCGCCGCAGCTGTCGGATGTGGGCCTGCTCATGGCCGAGGCCGCCAGGCTGGTGCTGGAGCACATCGTGCAACGTTATGGCGTAGAGGTCTGGTCCGGCACGCGCCTGGATGAGGTGATTTGCGAGGGCGACGAGTTCTGTCTGCACGTTGACAGCGTGTACGGCAAAAGACGCGTGCGCTGCCAGACGCTGGTACTCAATCTGGGCGGGCGCCAGGATCCACAACACCTGATCGATGATCTTGCCCGACAAGGCCTGGCGCTGCCGGATAACTGCACTGTCCAGAGCGCTGACCGCTTGTTGCGCATGAACGCGGTGCAGTTACGCGAAGTGTTTGCCCCGGCGCTGGCCGATAACGGGCGCATCACCATCGTCGGGGGATCTCACAGCGCTTTTTCGACGCTGGAGAATCTGGCGGATGCACTGGAGTTTGCCGGCTTGCAGGAGCTGTCACTCGTTCATCGAAGCAGCATCAGGCTGTTTTAAGAAAGTGCTGAACTGGCGCACGCAGCCGGCTACGCATTCGACGCGCAGCTTGATGTCTGTCCGGTTTCAGGTCGGATCAACCGTTCCGGAGGTTTGCGTTACCGTGCGCTGGAGATCGGGCGCCAAGCGCTGCAAAGCGGACGCGTAGGCAAAACCGGGGTGCGCGTGCAGATGCTGCAGACACTGGGCGGACGCCCCGATGAACACGAGCAGGCCCGACTCGTTCTGGCCGACTCGGCTGTGATCGTACAGTGTTCTGGCTATCAGCCCGTGTTGCCCAGACTGAGTGATGCCGATGGCAACCTCGTCAGTTTGCGCGAGGCCAAGGGGGGGCTCGACTCGGACGCTGGCGGCTGCCCGTTCGATCAGCACGGTCGCCGAATCAAGGGCCTGCATCTTTTCGGTCTGGGCGCCGGATTGGGCGTCGATCCGCAATTGGGCAGCGAACCCGCCTTCGACGGCCGGATATACGGCGTCTGGCAGTTTCATCATGATGCCAGCCGAGTGGTGCTGGAGGCGGTCACACGCAGACTCGCTCATCAGCCTGTAGCTGCCGAGACGTTCATTTCGGAAGGGTTCATGCAGGCGGCTTTAGGCCTTCAGGCCGGTTAGGCCGGTGCAGCAGAGAAGCGCAGAATGGCGGCCATAAAAAACGGCGTCCCAGGGACGCCGTACGGCCGGTCTGCCAATAAACGGCAGATCAGCATTGAATAAGGGGGTAGTGCGGGAATTATTGTGGGTCCTGGTTGGGAGCCAGTTCTGCCTGGATACGTTTGTAGATTTCTTCACGATGCACTGAAACATTTTTGGGTGCATTGATGCCCAGGCGGACTTGAAGCCCTTGAACGCCAAGAATCGTGACGGTGATCTCGTCACCGATGTTTATGCTTTCGCCTACTTTGCGAGTGAGTATCAACATAATCTTTTCCTTGATGGCCTCTTGAAAACGCCTCTCTCAAGAGGCTGGCGTTTGCCTTTGCGTGGTGATTGTTGCCGAGTGCATCCAAATGCATCCGTCTTATGACGTCGCACAGGTGAATTAAATTCCCTCGGTTCATTTTCTTGTCATCGAGATTTGCATCCCGGATACGACGAGTGCGCCAATTCTGCCCGTTTCGACGTGAAAATGCCCGTATTTACTGGCGTCATATAAAAAGTAACGTCAACCGCTGCACCGTTCCGGGTCATCATCGTCTCAGCCGACGGTACCGCTCAAGCCATTTCGATATGACTATAAGCGTAGGCACGACTGCACCAGATTGCCCGGGCTTTCTGAAAATTCAAATGAAAGTGGTGAACGATTGTGTAGGAAGGGGCTGCGGATAACCGTAGTGTCCACGCTGATGCGGTGTATTGCGGGGGCTGGGAAGGGTGATGCACAGGCGTGAGGCGGGACCAGGCCTTCGCGGGCTTCAGCTCCCGCGAAGGCTCGTCCGGGGGTTACACCGCCATTGACAACAGCATGATGAAAATCAGGCCGACGACCGAGAGGATGGTTTCCATCACCGTCCAGGTCTTGAAGGTCTCGGCAACGGTCATGTTGAAGTACTGCTTCACCAGCCAGAACCCGGCGTCATTGACGTGCGAGAGGATCAACGAACCGGCGCCGGTTGCCAGCACCAGCAGCTCGCGATTGACCCCTGGAATCAGGCCGACCACCGGCGCTACGATGCCGGCACCGGTAATGGTTGCCACCGTCGCCGAACCGGTTGCGACGCGGATCACCGCCGCAACCAGCCAGGCCAGCATGATCGGGTTGATCTGCGCCTGCACGGCCATGTGCCCGATCACGTCACCGACGCCACTGGCGACCAGCATCTGCTTGAAGCCACCGCCTGCGCCCACAATCAGCACGATTGCCGCCACCGGAGCCAGACTCTGGTCCAGCAGCTTCATGATCTTGCTGCGATCAAAACCACGTGCGGCACCAAAGGTGTAGAACGCCAGCAACAGCGCGGCAAGCAGGGCGGTGATCGGGTGACCGATCAGGTCCATCCAGATGCGGAACATGTTGTTTTCCGGCAACACCACATCGGCAAGGGTCTTGAGCAGCATCAGGAAGACTGGCAGCAGGATGGTCACCAGCGTGATGCCGAAGCCTGGCAGGTTTTCAGTGCTCGACTCCTTGGCGATCTGATCCATCAGTTCCTTGGACGGTGTGCCGGGGATGCTCTTGGAAATCCAGTTACCGAAGATCGGGCCAGCGATGATTGCAGTTGGCAGCGCTACGATCAGTCCGTAGAAAATGGTCTTGCCGATATCGGCGCCGAAGATACCGATGGCCAGCAGCGGGCCCGGATGCGGCGGAACCAGACCGTGGACGGCTGACAGGCCTGCCAGCAGCGGAATGCCGATCTTGACGATGGGCACGCCGGTGCGCCGCGCAACAATGAACACCAGCGGGATCAGCAGGACAAAACCGATCTCGAAGAACAACGGGATGCCCACCAGGAAGGCAGAGAACATCATTGCCCAGTGCACTTTCTGTTTGCCGAAGGTGCGTATCAGCGTTTGCGCAATCTGGTCCGCGCCGCCCGAGTCAGCCATCAGCTTGCCGAGCATGGTGCCCAGGCCGAGGATGATGCCGACGAAGCCCAGCACGCCGCCGAAGCCGTCCTGGAAGGATTTCATGACTTTTTCGACCGGCATTCCCGAGGTCAGGCCAAGAAAGCCTGCCGCCAGGGTCAACGCGACGAAAGGGTGCACCTTGAAGGTGGTGATCAGCAGCACCAGGCCGACGATGGTCACCAACGCATCGACGAGCAGGAACGTCTCATGGGTCATACCGAACATGGGTGTCTCTCCGGTTTATTGTTTTAAGGAACTGTTAACAGCGCCGACTTCAATCGTGTGTGCGCAAGACAGCGCTGTCTTTTGCACTCACGCCTTTATCAGGCGTGAGAGCCTTTCCACCATGCTGCGGCTTGTTTGCCGATGACATCGATAGGCTGCGACGCGTCCACGATCAATGTCAGCGGTTCGCCATAGGGCGGCTCGAGCGTCGCGAACTGGCTGTCCACCAGGCTGGCGGGCATGAAGTGCCCAGGCCGATGCGAGCAGCGTTCGCTGGCGAGTTCCTTGCTGAGTTCCAGAAAAACGAAACCCAGGCCAGGCACCGCATCACGCAGGCGCTGGCGATAGATGAGCTTGAGCGACGAGCAGGTCAGGACCGGGTGTTCACCCTTGGCGAGGGCGGCAGCCATTTCTTCGCCTAGGCGGGTCAGCCAGCCGGCACGGTCTTCATCGTTGAGGGGGGTTCCGGCGCTCATCTTTTCGATGTTGGCCGGTGGATGGAACGCGTCGCCTTCGATCAGGCGGCCGCCGCTGTTCAGGGCAATCTCGGCACCCACGGCGCTTTTGCCGCAGCCAGACACACCCATCACCACAAGGGCGGAAATAGCAGTATTCGCAGTTGTCACAGTAGGCACCTCATCTGGAGACAGCGCTGTCTTCTTTCGGCTGGACATGAGTCTCGGCCTGGGCTGTTCCAGTTATTTGTCGTTGTTTTGGGCTCATCAATAAGCATGGGAGGCTGTTCTCCGCGGGACCCGAACCGGGCAACCCCTGTGAAACCAGCGATAAAGCATTGTCACATTCCATGAGACAGCGCTACCTTATGGGGCATTCGACACATTTGGCAACCCTTATGTTAGTTGGCAACGCATGATACGCATTGGTTCCCGCTCTACCGGTCGCCCCACGCTCAATGAAGTGGCGAAGCTGGCCGGCGTCTCTCCGATCACCGCCTCGCGTGCGTTGCGCGGTATCAGCACCGTGGCGCCTGAGCTGGTCGAAAAGGTCCGTGCTGCGGCGCAGGGCCTGGGTTATGTAGCCAATCCGGCAGCCAGGGCGCTGGCCTCTTCCTGCAGTCAGACCGTCGTGGTGCTGGTGCCGTCGCTTTCCAACCAGTTGTTCATCGAGACGCTGGAAGCCATTCAGGACGTATTGCGCGTGCGTGGCCTGGACGTGGTCATCGGCAACTACCATTACTTGCCTGAAGAGGAAGAGAAGCTGCTGCGCAACCATCTGGTCAATCGCCCGCGCGGTATTCTGCTGACCGGTTTCGACCACACGGCAGCGTCCCGCCAGATGCTTGAAACCAGTGGCATACCCTGTGTGCACATGATGGAGCTCGACACCCGCCTGGGCGCCTATTGCGTCGGGTTCTCGCAACAACGGGCCGGTGCCGAAGCCGCGCGTCACCTGATCGGGCGTGGCCGCCGTCGGCTGGCGTACATGGCCGCCCAACTCGACCCCCGTGTACTGCAACGTGGCGCCGGGTTCCGTCGGGTGCTGGAAGACGCCGGGCTGTTCGACCCCGCGCTGCAGGTCTCGACACGCCAGGCCTCGTCGATCGGCCTGGGCGGGGAGTTGTTTGCGCGCCTGCTTGACCAGCACCCGGATGTCGACGGGGTGTTCTTCTGTAATGACGACCTGGCGCAGGGCGCTGCGCTGGAGGCCTTGCGCCTGGGTGTCGCGATCCCCGAACGGGTCTCGCTGGTGGGCTTCAACGACCTGCCTGGGTCCGCGCACATGGTGCCGCGCCTGACCTCGATTCGCACGCCCAGAGAAGCAGTCGGGCAGCGTGCTGCTCAGGTATTGCTGGGCCTGCTGGACGGGGTCGCCCAGCACCCGCAGGTCGATCTCGGGTTTGAACTGGTGGTGCGGGAAAGCTCTTGAGTCTTTTCCCCGGCCAACCCTGACGAGCCTTCCCCGGAGCATCGCGCTGACCAATGGTAAGGGCGCTCTGCGGGCTTGATGCCTCCGGGCTGGAGTGCCCGACCGTGCTGTCCTGCACTGCCGTCGATACCCTCATTCGAACGGTTCCGGCCCATTTCGACTGTTATTTCTGACAGTACCCATCCCCCCGTGTTGAGTATTCAATGACCCTACGTTTTTGGCTCGGAGCGGCATAAGTGTCTTGGCCGCATCGTTGGATGACGGGGATATATCTTCTTATCTATTCCCCGTTCTGGCGGTCTTACAAGACCTATTGAAGGTGAGAGAAATGCAAAAAAAAGCATCTCAGAACGTTAGAGCCCTGACGCATATCGCCGACCCCGTCGGTTCAGGTGTCCCCCTGGATATCGCGTGGTTGACCGGCATTATCCCGCTGGGCTTTGTACCTGCAGAGATCGCTATCAGCCCTGATGAAACCACGTTGTATGTCGCCCATGAAAGCGGTCGCGAAGTCAGTGTGGTCGACATCGCCAGTGCCAGCGTAACGGGTGCCATCAAGCGGGCAGGGGCGGGCGCGATTACCCTGAGCCCCGATGGCAAAAGGCTTTACACCATTGGCCAGAAAAGGTGCTACGTGGTCGATACGCGCATGCGCGAAGTGATCAGGATACTGCCGGCAGCCAACGTCAACAGGATCCTGTGCAGTGCCGATGGCCGTTTTATCTGCCTTTCCTTTCAGAACGCGCTCGGCGGGTTGATTCGCCTGATCGAGACCGAGAATTACACGGTCGAAAACGAGTTCGATCTGGGCGCCCTGACCAACGCATCGCTGGCCCTCGGGATCAGCCCGTTGAACGACAGGTTTTACGCGACCATGCTGGTTGACCGGACCGCGCCTACCGATGTTCTTGCGATCAGCAAGGTCGATTACCTGCAACACGACATTCCCGGATTTTCCGACCCGCGCTCGATGGTCTTCAGTTCCGATGGCGCCTGGCTGTATGTCGGTGGCATCGACGAGGTCTACATCATCGATGCCGCGACCAACAAAACCTTCTACAGGGAAAGGATCGGCACGCAGGGCTACCCGGTGAAAGTCATCGGAGTGACACCGGATGACCGCTATGTCTACGCGATCTATACCTGTAATTACGACGTTTACCGGATCGATACGGTGAAGGGTATCGCCACCTGCATTGCCTACTTTCCGTCGGTAGGCGGCGCGGTACTCAACAAGACCGGCACGTATATCTATTCCAGCCATCCGGACATGAGCTGGATTTCGATCTACCGGCTATGAAGACTCCTGAGGTGGCCTGGCTTTCGCGTTACCGGCCGGGTCGACCGTCAGTCGGCGTCAAGCGCTGCGACACCGGCCTTGGCGACCTGAGCATCCTGTTCGGCCTTCACGCCTGAAACCCCCAGCGCACCGATTACCTGGCCGTCGACGATGATCGGCACACCGCCTTCCAGGGAAGTCAGCAGCGGCGCACTCAGGAATGCAGTGCGCCCGCCATTGACCATCTCTTCGTAACCCTTGGACTCACGTTTGCCGAGTGCCGAGGTGCGGGCTTTTTCGATCGCGATGTAGCTGCTGATCGGTGCGGCGTCGTCCAGTCTTTCGAATGCCAGCAAATGGCCGCCGTCATCAACGACGGCGATGGAAACGGCCCAGCCATTGGCCTGCGCCTCTTCGCGTGCGGCACCGAGCATCAGGCTGACTTCGGTCTGGGTCAGGACGGCTTTGATCTTCATGGGGTTCTCCGGAGCAGTGATTATTGAATAGGGTTTCAGTGTGATTCAGGCGTGCCAAGCACTGCGTCGATCAGTTCGATCCAGTGCCGCACTGGCGTTCGGCCGGCGCTGGCCAGATGGGTCTGACAGCCGATATTGGCGGTGGCAATCACCTGCGGTTTGCCGCTTTCCAGCGCGTTCATGCGGTTGTCGCGCAGTTGCCGGGCGATGGCAGGCTGGGTGATGGAGTAGGTGCCTGCAGAGCCGCAGCATAGATGACCGTCCGGCACTGTGGTCAGATTGAAGCCTAGACGAGTCAGGACGCGCTCCACTTCGCCGCCGAGTTTTTGCGCGTGTTGCAGCGTACACGGGCAGTGAAACGCCAGGCGCTGATCGGTCTTGATGCCCAGGGTTTCCAGCGGTTCGTCGCGCAGCAGTTCGACCAGATCCTTGGTTCGCGCGCTGATCTGCCCGGCCTTGTCGGCATAGGCTGGATCATGGCGCAGCAGGTGGCCGTAGTCCTTGACGAAGGCTCCGCAACCACTGGCCGTCTGGATCAGGCTTTCAGCACCGCCCTGCAGCGCAGGCCACCATGCATCGATGTTGCGCCGAGCCCGGTCCAGCCCGGTCTCCTGTGCATTGAGGTGGTAATCCACGGCGCCGCAGCAGCCCGCCTGGCTGACTGCAGTGATGCCGATGCCCAGACGATCCAGCACCCGCGCCGTGGCGCTATTGGTGTTGGGCGACAGGCCCGGCTGAACGCAACCTTCCAGCAGCAGCACCTGGCGCGCATGACCGGTGTGCGGGCGAAGCCCGGCAGGATGGATCGCCGCAGGCAGCTTGGTGGCCAGGGCCTGTGGCAGCAACGGCCTGAACTTCAAGCCCATGCCGGTCAGGGATTTGAACAGTCCGGGGTGGGGGATGACCCGACGCAAGCCGTCACGCAGCATGCGTTCCGCGAGTGGCCGCGGCACCAGCGCCTCAACCGCCGCGCGGCCGATGTCCAGCAGGTTGTGGTAATCCACGCCGGACGGGCAAGTGGTCTCGCAATTGCGACAGCTCAGGCAGCGGTCCAGATGCAGACGGGTTTTCTCGGTGACCGGCTGACCTTCGAGGACCTGCTTGATCAGGTAGATCCTGCCACGTGGCCCGTCCAGCTCATCACCCAGCAATTGATAGGTCGGACACGTGGCGTTACAGAAACCGCAATGCACACAACTGCGCAGGATACGTTCGGCTTCTTCGGCGCGCGGCAGGGTTCTGGCGTGTTCACTCAACGTGGTCTGCATATGTCAAAGCTCCGCGTACAGTCGACCGGGGTTGAAAATCCCCTGCGGGTCGAGTCGGGTCTTGAGTGCCTGATGGTAGCGCAGCACAGGTGCGGCCAACGGTTCAAACGGGCTGTCGACGACGCCTTGGCTGTAGCAGGTCGCATGGCCGCCAACCGCCATGGTGATGGCTCGAATGGTCTGTACGTCAGCGTCCGACTTGAGCCAGCGTTGCGCGCCACCCCAGTCGATCAACTGCTCGCCCGGCAGATCCGGCAGGTGGCTGTCGGCAGGTACACAGAGCCGCCACAGGGGCCGCGGGTCATCGAAGAAGGGCAGGCGGTGCGCATTCAACTGTTGCCAGTACGCGGCATCAAGCAGCTCGCCGCCAAGCCGGTCCCTGGCCGCTGCCACAGAACCTTCACCGCCCTCCAGGCGCAGGCGCAATACGTGGCCATCATGGCTGGCCGCGCTGATCGGTATCGGTTGCTGACCCCACTCGGCGAGGCGCGCCAAGGCCAGCGCGCTGTCCATTTCCAGCGCGATACTGCTGCACAGACGTGGTTTGGGCAGCACCTTGAGCGACACCTCTGTCAGCAGCCCCAGGCAGCCGAAACTGCCTGCCATCAGGCGTGAAACGTCATAGCCTGCAACGTTCTTCATGACTTCTCCGCCGAAACGCAGGTGCTTGCCAAGACCGGTGATGACTCGCGTGCCCAGCACGAAATCACGCACCGATCCGCTCCACGGGCGGCGCGGTCCCGAGAGCCCCGCAGCGACCATGCCGCCGAGCGTTGCCGCGCCGAAGTCGGGCGGTTCGCAAGGCAGCATCTGGCCTGCGACATCCAGCGTCTGCATCAGCTCGTTCAATGGCGTGCCGGCGCGTGCGGTGATCACCAGTTCTGTCGGGTCATAACTGACGATACCCCGGTGCTCGCGGGTATCGAGCAGTTCGCCAGCGGTTTCACGACCGAGAGAAGCCTTGCTGTTGCCGCCCTGAATGCGTAACGGCATGTTGTCGCGCAGCGCCTGATTGACCCGCTCGAGCAGTGCCTGGCTGACGTCGTTGTCCATCGTGCTCATCAGAAGCGCTCCAGGTCGGGGAACGGCAACTGCCCGGCGTGGATGTGCATGGCGCCAAATTCCGCGCAGCGATGCAGGGTCGGGATGTTCTTGCCGGGGTTGAGCAGGCCACTGGCGTCGAATGCCGCCTTGATGGCATGGAAGAAGGTCAGCTCGTCGCTATTGAACTGGGCGCACATCTGATTGATCTTCTCGCGACCGACACCGTGCTCGCCGGTGATACTGCCGCCGACCTTGACGCATAGCTCGAGGATTTTGCCGCCCAGTGCCTCGGCGCGCTCCAGCTCACCCGGTTGATTGGCATCGAACAGGATCAGCGGATGCATGTTGCCATCGCCCGCATGAAACACGTTGGCGACGCGCAGGCCGTATTGCCCGGATAGCTCCCTGATGCTGCGCAAGACGCCCGGCAACTCACGGCGCGGGATGGTCCCGTCCATGCAGTAGTAATCCGGCGACAGGCGACCCACGGCCGGGAAAGCGTTCTTGCGCCCGGCCCAGAAGCGGACCCGTTCGGCCTCGTCTTTGGCCTGGCGCACTTCGGTAGCGCCTGCGAGTTTCAATACCTCGCTGACCCGTTCGCAGTCGGCATGCACGTCGGCTTCGACGCCGTCCAGTTCACAGAGCAGGATGGCTTCGGCATCGACCGGGTAGCCTGCGTGAATGAAATCCTCGGCGGCACGAATCGCCAGATTGTCCATCATCTCCAGCCCGCCGGGGATGATGCCCGCGGCGATGATATCGGCAACCGCGCGTCCGGCCTTTTCCACTGAATCGAACGCCGCCAGCAGCACCTTGGCCACCTGCGGTCTGGGCAACAGCTTGACCGTGACTTCGGTAATGACGCCGAGCATGCCTTCGGAGCCGGTGAACAGTGCCAGCAGGTCGAAGCCCGGGGAGTCCAGCGTGTTGCTGCCCAGTGTCATCGGCTCGCCTTCCACCGTCAGGATCTCGACCTTGAGCAGGTTGTGCACGGTCAGCCCGTATTTGAGGCAATGCACCCCGCCGGCATTTTCCGCCACATTGCCGCCGATGGAGCACGCGATTTGCGAGGAAGGGTCGGGCGCGTAATACAGGCCGTGGGGCGCTGCCGCCTGAGAAATGGCCAGGTTGCGCACGCCGGGCTGAACCCGCGCCAAGCGCGCGGAAGGATCTATATCGAGGATCTGGTTGAAACGCGCCATGACCAGCAGCACGCCTTTTTCCAGTGGCAACGCGCCCCCCGACAGCCCGGTGCCGGCCCCGCGAGCGACCACCGGTACGCGACGTGCGTGGCACAGCCTGAGCAGCGTCTGTACTTCTTCCACATGCCGCGGCAGTGCCACCAGCATCGGTGTGGTGCGATAGGCCGACAACCCGTCGCACTCGTAAGGCCGCAGCTCTTCGGGGCGATGCAGGATGTCCAGGTCGGGCAACTGCTGTTGCAGCGCCTGCAACAGCTGCTGCTTGTCGACGGCGGGCAGCACGCCGTCGATGCGTTCGTCGTACAGAATGTTCATCAAGCCACCCTGGGTTGTTTTTGTCGGGTTAATGCATCCTAGCTCATTCGCTGCGAGGCTTGAGTTGACAGCGTAGTGCGGATCACGCAAGTTACGCATTACGTAATGTGGTTACGAAAATAAAAACACCGCATCCATGCGAATATTTACCTGCTACCCCAGTCGTACGCAGCGCATTGTTACCACGTCGACCTGACTGCGTGTGCGCGTATCAGCGGGTCGAGCACCTGGCCCTGCAGCCCCCGGCCTTTTACCAGGCACACCCTGATGCACAATCGGACAAGCCGGAGTAGGCTGCCCTCATGAAGATTCTTGGTCTGCAACTGATATTCGGTGATTTTCTCGCACGCAGCGTGCGAGGGATTCCGTGTGCGCCGCCCGCAGGACAGTGATTGCCAGGGTTACCCACTCTCACTTTCCTGCAAGGAGCCAGTCATGGCTGATCTTTACGAAAATCCAATGGGCCTGATGGGCTTTGAATTCATCGAGTTCGCCTCACCGACGCCCAACAGCCTTGAGCCTGTGTTTCAGATGATGGGCTTCACCAAAGTCGCAACGCACCGCTCCAAGGACGTGTCCCTGTTTCGTCAGGGCGCTATCAACCTGATCCTCAACAACGAGCCGCACAGCCTGGCATCGTACTTTGCCGCCGAGCATGGTCCTTCGGTATGCGGTATGGCGTTCCGCGTGAAGGATGCGCAGAAGGCCTATAACCGGGCACTGGAACTGGGTGCACAACCGCTGGAAATCGCGACAGGACCCATGGAGTTGCGCCTGCCCGCGATCAAGGGCATCGGTGGCGCGCCGTTGTACCTGATCGATCGCTTCGGCGAGGGCACGTCGATCTACGACATCGATTTCAACTTCATCGAAGGCGTTGACCGCCACCCGGTCGGTGCCGGTCTGAAATTCATCGATCACCTGACCCACAACGTGTACCGCGGACGCATGGCGTATTGGGCCGGTTTCTATGAAAAGCTGTTCAATTTTCGCGAGCTGCGTTACTTCGACATCAAGGGCGAATACACCGGCCTGACCTCCAAAGCCATGACCGCCCCGGACGGCATGATCCGCATTCCGCTGAACGAAGAATCGTCCAGGGGCGCGGGTCAGATCGAAGAGTTTCTGATGCAGTTCAATGGCGAAGGCATTCAGCACGTGGCGTTCTTTACCGATGACCTGATCAAGACCTGGGACGCGCTGAAAGCAACCGGCATGCGCTTCATGACCGCGCCGCCGGATACCTACTACGAGATGCTGCAAGGCCGCCTGCCTGATCACGGTGAGCCGGAAGCCGAGCTCAAGTCACGCGGTATTCTGCTCGATGGTTCTTCCGAAGGCGGCGAGCGTCGTTTGCTGTTGCAGATATTCTCCGCAACGCTGATGGGCCCGGTGTTTTTCGAATTCATTCAGCGCAAGGGCGATGACGGGTTTGGCGAAGGCAACTTCAAGGCGTTGTTCGAATCCATCGAACGCGACCAGATCCAGCGCGGTGTACTGACGCCGGACTGAGCGATCACCAGAAGCGTCCGCCTTGCGCGATCAGACGAGCCTGCCCAGGCTCGTTCTGAGTCATTTGTGCTTGAGCACGTCAGCTTGCCGGTTGTAACGCGAGATATAGCGCTCGGTGAATTCATGCGCCGGCATGGGGCGACCGTATAGATAGCCTTGGCCTTCGTCGCACACGTAATGGCGCATCAGACTTTCCTGCTCACGGGTTTCTATGCCTTCTGCCGTGACTTGAAGATTGAAGCCGTTCGCCAGCCTGATAACGGCCTCGATGATGACTTCGTCTTTTTTGCTGCGATCCACGCCACTCACGAATGAGCGGTCAATCTTCAGCCGTGTCACCGGATAGTCTTTCAGCAGGCTCAGGGACGCATAGCCGGTACCGAAATCGTCGAATGCAATGCCCACTCCCAATGAGCGAAGGTGGCGCAGCGGTTCCATAATGCGCTGTTCGTTTCGCAGGATGATGTTTTCCGTGATCTCCAGCTCGAGCGAGTGTGCCGGCAAGGAAAAGTCTTCAAGCGCACTTTCAACCATTTCGGCAAAGTCACGCATGCGAAACTGCGCGGCGAACAGGTTGACGCCGATGCGGAATTCTTCACAGCCGGTATTTCGCCATTGCGCCGCCTGCTCACAGGCTGAACGCAGTATCCATTCGCCCACCGGCACCGCAAGCAGACCCGCTTCCAGTGCAGGTAGAAAAACCGCCGGGGACACCACACCCAGTGTCGGATGGTTCCAGCGTATAAGGGCCTCGGCTCCGGTGATACGACCATCCGCAAGTCGTACCTGGGGTTGGTAATAAAGCTCGAACTCTTTGTTGGCCCATGCCTGACGCATCGATGAGCTGAGCGCGCCTCGTCGTGAAGCGGTCTGTCGATGCTCGGAGGTGAAGGTGCGAACAAGGGAGCGTCCGTCAGACTTGGCCTGGTAGAGCGCCAGGTCAGCATTACCGAGCATTTGCTCCTCGTCGTAGTCGGAGCCACACCTTACGGAGACGCCAATGCTGGCGCCGATGTAGACCGAATTGTCTTCAAACTCTATCGGTTCCTCGATGACCGCGATAAGCGCCAGGCCCAGCTTGATCGCCTTGTCAGGGTCTGCCGTGTCGGACAGGAACACGACAAACTCATCGCCGCCCAGACGCGAGACCATATGGCAGGCCGGTACGTGTTCGCGAAGACGGTGAGAGGTCACCTTGAGCACAAAATCACCTGCAGCGTGGCCCAACGTGTCATTGACGTCCTTGAAACCGTCCAGATCGATCAGCAGGATGGCTGCTGACAGCTGTGCATCGCACGCCTCCTTGATCCGTCTCTTGAGCGTTGATCGATTGGCAAGCCCGGTCAGGTGATCGTATTCGGCCGCATGTTTGAGTAATTTGTCCGCCTCGACACGCTGGGTGATGTCCCGAATGATCGCTCCGAATTGTGGCTCGCCGGCATACGTCCATTGTGAGAGCGAGAGCTCTATGGGGATGGTATGACCGTCGCGATGGATGGCCGTCAGGTTGATGGATTTTCCGATAATGGAGGCCGGGCCGCCTGCAGCCACCCTCGACAGACCCGCATGATGCCTGGAGCGCATTTCGGGCGGAATAATGATGTCGAGAGGCTTTCCCATGGCGTCCTCGGATCGATGCCCGAAAATGAGCTCGGCCGAATTGTTCCATGAGATGATCCGGTTTTTGCTGTCCGAGCAGATTATCGCGTCGGGTGAGGTCGAGGTGATATTCATGAAGCGGGCGTGGCTGTCTTCATTCTCGAGCTCGAGCCGACGCAACTCCATTCTTTCGATGACCATGACCGCCAGGTCCTGAAGAACCCGCTGATCTCGCTCCGAGAAGGTCTCTCGAGGTTTATTGTCGATCAGGCACAGGCTGCCCAGCACATGACCGCTGGCGGTTATCAGCGGCGCCCCGGCATAAAAGCGAATATAGGGAGCGCCAACCACCAGCGCGTTTGAGCTGAACCTCTCGTCCTGCAATGCATCAGGCACCAGAAAAACGTTACGGCCCATGAGCGCAAAATTGCAGAATGAGACGTCGCGGCCCGTTTCGCAGACATCGAGGCCAACCCGCGCCTTGAAGAATTGCCGGTCGCGATGAACCAGAGAAATCAAAACAATGGGCACGTCGAAAATCCGCGATGCCATTTGCACGATCTGATCGTATTCGTGCTCAGATGGGGTATCCATCAACGAAAAGGCATTCAGGATTCGAATACGTTCTTCGTCATCATCGCCGACTGGGTAACTATTCATTTGAGGCCATCGCTATAAGCTGATCGCACCTGAAATACGAAGCGATCGATAAGCAACGCCGCTATGCCGGCACCGGTGAAGGCACACTGCCAGCATACGCTTGCGCCACGCCGGAAAAGCAACGTTCGATACATTGGCATTGGAGCACCTCTCACAGTAGCGTATCGGCAGCTGTTTTCGGACAGCTCAGAAGCTGTATCGTCAAAAAACCGGATACCTGTAACAACTTCTTGAGCAACTAGCGTGGCGGGCATCGATACAACTAAGGCCAGTATTACCCTGGCGCAACAAGATGCTCAGGTTCAGTGTCGCAAAGGTACGAAAACTGCATAGAGGGTTTCACTGCCAATTTGATGACAATCCTATGAAGCCGCTTTCCTTTATTCCGACGAGGCTTACCCCCTCGGCGCTCAGCAAAGCTTTGATCGGCTTCATTGCCCTGGTTTGTCTATCGTTGATCCTGGCCACCGCCTGGCAGATGAACCAATCCAAGCTCGAGCGCGTCGCCACTGCGAGGATTGCGGTGTCCAATATCGTGCTCGCTGCCGAACAGCAGGCTCAGGACACCCTGCAGCAGGCTGACAATACGCTGCGTGACCTTGCCGAGCGTGTTGAGCAGGATGGCGCCGCAGGCGAGCAGCAAAGCCGCTTGACCAGACTGATGGCTCAAGACCTGGTGAACGTCAAAGGGCTACAAGGGCTGTTCATCTACGATGCTCAAGGCAACTGGGTCGCCAATTCCTTTGCCAAGGGCGTGCAGACCCGCAACAACGAAGACCGCGCTTACTTCATCTACCACCGCGACAACCCTGACCCGTCCATTCATGTAGGGTCCATTGTAGAGAGCCGCAATACGGGGGACATGGTCATCCCGGTCAGTCGACGTATCAATGCGGCGGATGGCAGTTTTGCAGGCGTTGCCCTGGCCACCGTGCCGGTGGCTTATTTCCAGGCGTTTTTCCAGCGTATGGATGTAGACGACAAGGGCGTGATCTTTCTCGCTCTGAACAATGGCGACCTGCTCGCACGGCGGCCCACCTTAACCGCACTGATGACCACCAATGTGGCCAAGGGCGATATCTTCACTCGCTATCTGCCGTACAGCGACAGCGGCACCGCGGTGATCAACTCCGTGGTGGATGGGGTGGAAAGGATCTACGCCTATCGGCGCGTGTCCGGGTTGCCCATCGTCGCCGCTGCCGGCATCTCCTGCCAGCATGTGCTCGCGCCCTGGTGGGCCTATGCACAGCGGTCCATGACCATCACCGGCATCATTATCCTGGCGCTGGTTTTTCTGGGCGTCCTGCTGTACCGGCAAATCCAGCAGTTGATCACGGCGGAGGGTGAACTGAACATCGCCAGGAACGACCTGGAGATCATCGCTCACACGGACAGCCTGACGCACCTGGCCAATCGACGCTGCTTCGATGCGGCCTTGCAGCAGGAGTGGGGGCGGGCAAGCCGGAGTCATGCAACCATCGCGATCATTTTGCTGGATATCGACTGGTTCAAACAATACAACGACACCTACGGTCATCTGCAGGGTGACGACTGCCTGAGGCAAGTGGCGGGGCTGATTGGCGACAGTCTTGACCGGTCCGGGGATATGGCAGCACGTTATGGCGGTGAAGAGTTTGTCATTTTGTTGCCTGAAACCGACCTGGCAGGCGCGCTGAGGCTCGCGGAAAAAATCAGATCATCCATTGAAGCCAGTTGTATAGAGCACTCGTCCAGCCCGCTGGGCAGGCTGAGCATCAGCTCGGGCGTGGTGGCGGTCAACGCGGCAGAGAAAAATCGGCATACCGCTGCGCTGGAGGAAGCGGATCGACTGCTTTACCTGGCCAAAACCAAAGGACGTGACCGCGTCGAAGGTCGCTTGATTCAAGGGCGGCAAGCAGACAGCCATTTTGCCAGGGTATCCACCGCTTCCACTCGATAGTCGAGCGTCATGGACAGGTAACTGCACAGGGTTGCTGTCAACATGTTCGGCAAACCAACGTGCGTCGCGGCGGGCGCAACGTCAGTCTGACGGACGGTTACCGCCCATACGATCGCTGATGGCCTGCGCCGTTTGCAAAAGTCTTCTGGCCGCCAGACTCTGGGTCTCGTCGTTCAACACCGATCCCGGCCCGACCACGGTGATCACGCCCACCAGCTTGTCACCCATGGCGAACAGCGGTGACGAGGCGGCGTTGATACCCGGCATCAGCAAGCCCTGAATCTGGTGCACGCCGGTGGTACGAATCTGCTCGACATGCTGCTCGGCCTCACGCAGCTGGATGGCGCTCAGCAACGGCACTTCCTGCTCGCGAAGCGCAGCGGTTTCGCGCCCGTTCAGAAAGCTGTCGAACACCAAACCGGTGGACGAGCCAAGCAGCGGCAGCACCGAGCCGATCTGCGTGACCAGCGTCACCGCACCCATCGAGGGCTCGACGTACACCACGGTCGGCCCCTTGTTGCCCCATACCGCCAGAAAGCAGGTCTGATTCAACTCGTCGCGCAAGCTGGCCAGCCAGGGCGCCGAGACCTTGAGGACATCCAGCTTGCCGAGCGAGGCCAGCCCGACCTGCAACGCCTCGCGCCCCAGCCCGTAGTGATTGTTGACAGCATCCTGTTCGGCAAAGCCACTGGCAATCAGCGCCTGCAGATAACGATGGACCTTGCTGGCGGGCATGCCCAAGTGTTCGGCCAGTCTCGACAGGGACGTGGCAGGGGAGAGTTCAGCGAGCGCCTTGAGCACGCCCAGCCCGACTTCGGCGGCCTGGACCTTCTGCTGGCGTCCGCCTACGGGGCTTTCGGTTTGCTGGGTCATGGGGTGCTGTGCGCCGATCGGGAAAGGCAGCTTTATAGCTTGACCGGCTGGTAAACTCAAATTACGTTATGCGTAATCGCTTTACGTAAAATAATGTTTCGTCCTGTCTCTGCCCGACCCCATGACAACAAGAGGTCCAGATGGCTATCCACTCCAGTTCCGACGCATTGGTTTATCAGTCGGGCTTTGGCAACCAGTTCAGCAGCGAGGCGCTGCCCGGCGCGCTGCCCCTTGGCCAGAATTCGCCGCAGAAGCATCCGCTGGGTCTGTATGCCGAGCAGTTCTCGGGCACCGCTTTTACGGTCGCGCGCAGCGAAGCCCGACGTACCTGGCTGTATCGGATCAAGCCATCGGCAGCCCATCCGCATTATCAGCGCATGGATCGGCAGATCGCCGGTCAGGAGCAGGGGCCGATCAACCCCAATCGGTTGCGCTGGAATGCCTTCGACATCCCGGCGGCACCGACCGATTTCATCGACGGTCTCATCCCCCTCGCCAGCACCTCGGCGGCGGAGCAGGCCGAGGGTGTCAGCGTTTACCTGTACACCGCCAACACCTCCATGCAGCGAGCGTTCTTTAGTGCGGATGGTGAATGGCTGGTGGTGCCCCAGCAGGGCCGACTCAGAATCGTCACCGAACTGGGCCTGCTGGATATCGAACCTCTGGAAATCGCTGTCCTGCCGCGAGGTTTGAAGTTCAGCGTGCACCTGCTCGACAGCAGCGCCCGCGGTTATCTCTGCGAGAATCACGGTTGCGCCTTGCGCCTCCCGGAACTGGGCCCGATCGGCAGCAACGGGCTGGCCAACTCACGTGATTTTCTGACCCCGGTCGCCTGCTTTGAAGACAGTAGCCAGCCGATGCAACTGGTGCAGAAGTTCCTCGGTGAACTGTGGTCGACGCAACTGGCGCACTCACCCTTTGACGTGGTGGGCTGGCACGGCAACAACGTTCCGTACAAATACGACCTGCGGCGTTTCAACACCCTCGGTACGGTCAGCTACGATCACCCGGACCCGTCGATTTTCACCGTGCTGACCTCACCGGGGGCTATTCACGGCCAGGCCAACATCGATTTCGTGATCTTTCCGCCGCGCTGGATGGTGGCTGAGAACACCTTCCGCCCGCCGTGGTTCCACCGCAACCTGATGAACGAATTCATGGGCCTGATCGACGGCGCGTACGATGCCAAGGCCGAAGGCTTCATGCCCGGAGGCGCTTCGCTGCACAACTGCATGAGTGCGCACGGCCCTGATAATGTCACCGCTGAAAAGGCCATTGCCGCCGAACTGAAACCGCACAGGATCGACAACACCATGGCCTTCATGTTCGAGACCGGCAAGGTCTTGCGCCCCAGTCGTCATGCGCTCGACTGCCCGCAACTGCAAGCCGATTACGATGCCTGCTGGAAGGACATGGCCAGAACGTACACCCAGGAGCCACGCTGATGAATACCGCGCTCAATCGTCGCAGCTGGGTCGAATCTGCCAACGGGCATGCCGATTTCCCCCTGCAGAACCTGCCGTTGGGCGTGTTCAGCCATGGCCAGGCCGCTCCGCGTGGTGGGGTGGCCATCGGCGACAGGATTTTCGATCTGCGCGTGGCAACAGAGTCCGGGGTGTTTCAGGGGCCGGCCGCCGACGTGGCCGAGGTTGCCAGCCGCGACCAACTCAATGATTTCCTTGCGCTGGGTGCCGCTGCCCGACGGGTGTTGCGCGCCGCCTTGTTGCAGTTGCTCGATGAAGACAGTCAACAGCGCGACAGGCTGCAGGGCATTGCCGGTTTGTTGCTGCCGATGAGTGAGTGCACGTTGCACATGCCGGCTCGGGTGGGTGATTACTCGGACTTCTACGTCGGTATTCATCATGCACTGAATGTCGGCAAGCTGTTCCGCCCGGACAACCCGCTGCTGCCCAACTACAAATACGTGCCGATCGGCTATCACGGCAGAGCGTCGACCTTGTGTCCCTCCGGTACGACGGTGCGCCGGCCCAGCGGGCAAACCCTGGTGCCAGGCCAGGAGGTTCCCGTTTTCGGTCCCTGCCAGCGCCTCGATTACGAACTGGAACTGGGGGTCTGGATCGGGCCGGGGAATGCCCAGGGCGAGGCCATCGGGATCGATCGGGCCGCCGAGCACATCGCCGGGTTGTGCCTGCTCAACGACTGGTCGGCGCGTGACATACAGGCGTGGGAATACCAGCCGTTAGGACCGTTTCTGTCCAAGAGCTTTGCCACGACGATCTCGCCCTGGGTGGTAACCGCCGAAGCACTTGAGCCGTTTCGTCGCGCGCAACCGCCGCGTCCGGAAGGCGATCCGCAACCGTTGGCGTATCTGCTGGATGACCACGATCAGCAGCGCGGGGCGCTGGATATCGAGCTGGAAGTGCTGCTGCTGACGGCACAGATGAAAGCCGAAGGGCTGGCGCCTCATCGGTTAGGTCTGAGCAACGCGCTGAACATGTACTGGACAGTGGCGCAGATGGTTGCGCATCACAGCGTCAACGGCTGCAAGTTGCAGCCGGGCGACCTGCTCGGCACCGGTACGTTGTCCGGCCCCGAGGAAGGTCAGTACGGCAGCCTGCTGGAGATGACCGCAGGCGGCAAACAATCGGTGAGCTTGCCCAATGGCGAAACGCGAATGTTCCTGCAGCTTGGCGACGAGGTGATTATGCGTGCCCGCTGTCATCGCGAAGGGCACGTCTCGATTGGCTTCGGCGAATGCCGGGGCGTTGTGCTCGACTGAAAATACCGTGGCCGATTGCTTAAGCGTCAGCGGGTTATTTCGTACCAGCCGAGAAACATGTCCAGCGTCGACTCGACCACCGTGTGCTGCTCCTCGGGGGTAAGCAATGCCGCACTGAACGTCACCTGCGGCCAGAACGCGAACGACTTGAGCAAGGCATGCATTTGCGTCGCGGCAAAGGCCGGGTCGACCGGTTTCAGACGGCCGTCCTTCTGTGCGGCGCGAATCCAGGCGCTGAAGGTTTCTTCTCGTTCATTGATACGCGCCATCCACACCTGCGCCCGCTCGGGCGAGTGAATGGTCGCGCCAACCACCACGCGGGCCAGGTCGAGGAAGTGGCTGTTGGTCAGGTTGCGCATCTTGCCCCACAGCAATTCCCGCAACTGCTCGCGCAAGCCGATCTGCGGATGAAAAACTACTTCGGCCTGCGGCGGTGCGCAGCTCCAGAGGCGCTGCAGCATCTCGGCGAACAGTTCTTCCTTGCTGGGGAAGTGGTTATAGACCGTACGTTTGGAAACCTCGGCCCGCGCGGCGATCCGGTCCATGCTGGTGATCTCGAAGCCACGATCGCCGAATTCGGCGATAGCCGCCTGGACGATGGATTCGCGTTTCTGATCGGTGAGGCGCATGGGTTCGGTCATAGGTTCGCTTCAAACGTGCGTTTAGAGAAAATTACACTCAGCAGTTTACTTGTCGCCAAGGATCATGCAAGCTTAAAACTACACCGTGTAGTGTAAAACAATGTTACATATTTTCCCTCGGACATCCTGCAACAGGATCACGTACGAAGTATGCACGGCTGGAGCCTCAACCTGCCCCCAGGAGTCAGCGAACCATGGCCTCGACGCATCAGAAAAAGGACTCTTCTTCACTGCCTGTCTTGTCCCGTCACGAAGGGCGATACCGCAATCACGCCGCCATGAAGCCATCGAGCCTGCTGCGCACGCTCGGTATTTTCTGGGATCAGGTGTTCAACAAGCCCAAGGACACACGCCCGGCAGGCGACATTCCGGTGCAGCCGCTGTCGCGTCAGCAATTGCTGGCTGCACCGAACAACACGGTGTACCGCCTGGGGCACTCGACCGTTCTGCTCAAACTGCGCGACCAGTTCTGGCTGACCGACCCCGTGTTTGCCGAACGTGCCTCGCCCGTGCAGTGGGCGGGCCCGCAGCGCTTTCATCAGCCGCCGATCAGCCTCGAAGAGTTGCCGCCGATCAAGGCGGTGATTCTTTCGCACAACCATTACGACCACCTCGATCGTATGGCTATCAAGGCGCTGACCGACAAGACCGAGCACTTTCTGGCGCCGCTTGGCGTGGGCGATACGTTGATCGAGTGGGGCGTGCCTGCGCACAAGGTGCGTCAACTGGACTGGTGGCAGTCCACCGAGGTGGCGGGCATCGAGTTCGTCGCCACACCCTCACAGCATTTCTCCGGGCGCACGCTGCTCGACAGTAACCGCACCTTGTGGGCGTCCTGGGTGATGATCGATGGCGATCAGCGGATCTTCTTCAGTGGCGACAGCGGTTACTTCGATGGCTTCAAAACCATCGGCGAGCAATACGGACCGTTTGACCTGACCTTGATGGAAACCGGCGCCTACAACGTCGAGTGGCCCGATGTGCACATGCAGCCCGAGCAGACGCTGCAGGCGCACCTGGACCTGCGCGGTCGCTGGTTGCTGCCGATCCACAACGGCACCTTCGACCTGTCGATGCATGCCTGGCACGAGCCGTTCGATCGCATTCTGGCTCTGGCCTGGGAGCAGAATGTCTCGATCACTACGCCGATGATGGGCCAGCCGTTCTATGTTCAGTACCCGTGTCGCGGTCTGACCTGGTGGTTGGCCGTGGATGAGGTGGTTGAGTCCGAAACCGAACAGGCAGACGGCGCAGAATCCCGCAGCTGCCGTCGGCAGAATGCCTGAGCGTGGAAGGCAGACACTCCGCTAGCTGCAGACGATCTCCAGAACGCCCTCAAGGGTAGTCAGACCAGACAAGCGGCATGATGGATGGCAACTGTATTCTCTCCGATGCAGGCATGATGGTAGCGAGCGGAGGGGCGTAGTGATTGCATTTTGATGCTATCTTGTGCGCGTTGACCTGACCGCCCGGTCATAGCGCCAGCGAGATACCTTGATGCTTAACAGTAATGCCCTGAGAAAGCTGGACATGCAGGACCTCATGGTCTTTGTCTCGGTGTATGAGCAGCGCAACCTGACCCTGGTCGCGGAAGCGTTGCATGTCAGCCAGTCGACGGTCAGTTACTGCCTGAAAAAGCTGCGTGCGAACTTTGAGGACGATCTGTTCATCTGCACCCGCAACGGTATGCGTCCGACCCGCAAGGCGTTGGCCATGCACGATCATGTGCAGCAGATTCTGCGCTCGGTCAATCTGTGTCATGACGGTCTCGATCTGTTCGACCCGACTCGCACACAAACGACCTTCACGGTCTGCGCGCCGGAGTATTTCGAGCTGCTGGTATTGCCGCATTTGATGCGTGACTTCGCTGCCGCCGGTTTCTCGGTGACGGTCAATGTGCAAAAACTTGAGCAGCAGTTGCCTGCGGAGCAATTGAACGATGGCCTGTTTGACCTCGCCCTGTGCTTCGGGCCTGGCTTTCACCGAGTCCCGGACAGTCTGATTTCGCAGGTGTTGATGGAGGATGATCTGGTTTGCGTCATGGACTCCAGATTCGCGCCGCTCAGCGCTCTTATCGATCTGCAAACCTTTATCCAGCACCGTCATGTCTACCCGACGCCGTGGACGTCCGACACCAACATGGTGGATGGCTGGCTGCAGCGTCAGGGGCTGGAGCGCAACATCGTCGCGCGGGCCGACAGCTACCGGGCGGCCTTGCAATTGCTGGAAGGCACCGATTTCATGCTGGTGCTGCCACGCCGTATTCAGACGCTGCTGGGTAATGAAGTGTGGATTTCCGTACTCGAATTGCCGCCTGACCTGCCTGGCTTCAGCCTGGACATGCTATGGAGTGCCCAGGCGGATCGGGACGAAGCCAGTGGCTGGCTGCGTGAACAAGTCGTTAAGGTGTGTGCCGAACGCGGCTTGCTCTGACGCAGTGTCAGTTGCCTGACTTGTCTTTCTGCGGGTCGGGGGAGGTGGCAGGTCGGGCCTGTTCACCCTGCTGATTGAGCTGTTTGTTCTTCTCGCCCACTTTGCCTGCGTTTTCCGGCTTGTGATCGAGGTCTTCGCGTTTGGATTCATCAGCCATGACCGTATTCCTTATTGTCGGGGGGTGTGGTTATTGGTCAGTGTGGCGGGTGCAAGATTCGATTTAAATGACGCGCGGTCCGTTGCCCGATACTGATAGCGTCGGACGCCGAACCGCGCAGATCGATCAGCTCAGCAGAGTGATCAGGTCTTTGGCTGCCTGCGCAGAGCTGGCCGGGTTCTGGCCAGTCACCAGCTTGCCGTCGGTCAGCACGTACACGCCCCAGTCCTCGCCCTTGGAATAGTCGCCGCCCAGTTGCTTGAGCGTGTCTTCGACCAGAAAAGGTACGACTTTGGTCAGGCCGACCGCTTCTTCTTCACTGTTGGTGAAGCCTGTGACGCGGCGACCTTTGACCAGTGGCTGGCCGTCCGGCGCTTTTACGTGACGCAATACGCCAGGTGCATGACAGACCATCCCGTGTGGCTTGTCTGCCTTGGCAAAAGCCTCGATCAGCGCGATGGAGTCCTTGTCTTCAGCCAGGTCCCACAGCGGGCCGTGACCGCCCGGGTAGAACACGGCATCGAAATCGGCAGCATTGACGTCAGACAGAAGGCCGGTGTTAGCGAGCGCTTTCTGCGCATCAGCATCGTTGGAGAAGCGCTTGGTGTCTTCGGTCTGAGCGTCGGGCTCATCGCTTTTCGGGTCCAGCGGTGGTTGACCGCCTTTCGGAGAAACCAGCGTAATGTCGGCACCGGCCTCTTTGAACGCGTAATACGGCGCGACGAACTCTTCGAGCCAGAAACCGGTTTTCTTGCCGGTGTCGCCCAGTTGGTCATGGGATGTCAAAACCATCAGGATTTTCATGTGCATGCTCTTCTTCGAAGGGTTGAGAGGGTGTAGACAGGCGAAAACCTCAAGTGTTGTGAGAATTTTTTTACCACCGGAACGAGCAGGGCCGGATGTCGACACAATGGCTTGCGTCGACATCCGGCCCTGTTTCACCGCTGCGTTGGAGAAACGTCAGATGAGGATCATTGCTCCTTGGTCAGGTCCACTAACGGCTCTTTGCGCACTTCAGTCTCGCGACCGTCCTGAATGTGCTTGACCTGCCCAAGGGCTTTGTCGACCGCGCCTTTGTCAGCCAGCAGGCTGTAGCTGATCTGGAACTGACGTTGCTCTTTCGGAGCAATGGTTGGCACCAGATTCAGCGGGCGCTGGAAGCGGCGGTTGTAGGAGAAGCTGGTCCCCGGTTCCAGTCCGGTGACGTAGCCCTGGCCTTTGGTGTCGGTGTTTTTCCACAGCGAGAACACCGGCAACTGCTTGGTATTGAAACCGACTGACACGCCCAGGCTGCCAGCCTTGTTGTGCAGCACGGTCAGCGTGTCACCCTTGGCATCGCCGTAAGGCACGATGTTGTAGACCGTCTCGTCGTAATCCGGAGTCGGTGCGCGGTAGGTCTGCCAGTCGCCGAGATCACCCTTGGCTTTGTCGTTGAACGGCGAAACCTGCTTGACCGGCGCTTCGAAACGCGCCCCTTGCTCGAGGAACGGCGTGCTGAAGTTGCTGTGGTACAGCGCCTGGTATTCTTTCGGGTAGTCGCCATTGTTGGTCAGCGTATCGTTGAGCGAAAAGCTCGTGCTGCCTGGCTCGGTGACCAGTTCGGTCTGCACCGAGAAGTCGACCTTCTTGAATGCCTGCTCCTTCAATTCGCCCTTGAGGCGGATCGCGTACGGCGGTTTTTCGTCGATCTGCAGTGTCACCTTGCTCGCCGGAATGTTGGCGGCACGGCCGTGCAGGGTCAGCAACTCGCCGTTGTCCATCCCCGGATGGCCCACCCACTCATAGCCGCAGCGAGCTACCAACTCGTTGAAACCTTCCAGCCAGCCCAGACCGCCGCGGCCATTAAGCTCGATGAAGGCCGGATTGACCACGTCCTTGACCGGCGAATCCCAGCCCATGCGCACATCGCCGACTGACGCCTGCAGCACATTCATGCCACGGGTCGGGACGACTGACAGCTTCATCGTGCCATTGTCGATATCGATGATGCTCACGCCCTCCTGACGACCGCCATGCAGCGTACGCATCGTGACAGTGAATGGCTTGTCGGTCTTGACGCCCAGTTGCTGACTGGTGATCTGCTGATTCTGCGCAGCCTTGTCGGTGTCGAGCAGCACGTAATCCCAGGCAAACACACTGGAAGCGGCTGTAAGAGCACCGAGGCCTACGAGCAGAGGAAGGGATTTCATGATGGTGGTCCTTCTGTAATTATTGGAATTATGGTGTTGCATGCCGTCTGAACAGCTATTTAACGCCGAGTTAAACGATTCAGCAATGGGCAGAGTCCAGGCAGGGCGCTTTTCAGTCTCTATGGCACTGACTATGCGGAGCGCGACATTACTTTGGCCTCATCAAAGTAACTCTCCGAGGGGCGAAAAGGTGACTTGAGTCGAACGCCAATCCACCTGATGTCGCTGAACCGCCGTGTGACGCGGAGCGTCACGAACTGCATTCCCACGCGCAGCGCTCAGCGTTATACGCAAGTTCTAGAATGCCCGGAATAAAGGACTTACAGGCTTCTGCCCGAAGGGCGTGGAAGTGAGCCGGGTGACGCTTCGCTTGTTCGCGAAGACGGTGTTTCAGTCGATGTATTCTCGGCGAATATGCAGCTCCCTTCGCGAACAAGTTCGCTCCCACGGCCTTCGGCCAGAATCAAAAGCAGACTTGTGTATAACGATGAGTACGGACGATGAGGAACGAGAGGTGCCTCGGTCAAACATAACCAGGCAGTTAAAGCACCGCTCATTGAGAGTCAGGTGACTGCCCCCGAACCTGATCGAGCCCAGGCCGCTCGGCTGCCGCCTCACCCAGCAACCGCTCGATCTGCGCATGCTCCCAGCCGCTGAGCAAACTCACCGGATCAGTGCGCAGCCAGCTTTCGAACGAGCCTTCCCGACCCAGCGGACAGCGACATGCCCGACAGCGAGTCGGGCTGCCCTCAGTGACTTCCAGCGTCAGCAGCCAGCCGTCAATCTCGACCTGCTGCAGCCCGGAACCGGAGGGTGTGCCAAGAAGCATCAGCGACCGTGTACCCATCGCAGCATCCCGCAGTTGCTGATACACCTCACGAGTCGTCAAAGCTTTCACAGGCATCACCCAATTCCATTTTGCTGAGTAAAGCACGATTCCGAATCGTGCCGGTTAAAGCAGACATGCGGAGCAGATACATCAAAAAGTCGACGGCGCACCAAACAGGCTTTCGATCTCGGGCCGGGTCTGGTTGATCGCGCCCAACTGCCGGATCAGCTCGGCCTGCCTGCTGCCGCGTACGCCAGCAGTGGTCATCAGCGCATCGCGCACATAGGTATAGACACCGCTGACACCGAACGGCGTGATGTAACGAACATGCTCGCTGATGCCTTGGGTGATCGTCTTGAACTGCTCGCTGGCGTAATAGGTCCGGCGCGTCCAGGCTGATTCGAACACCAACTCCATCATGACGATATTCAGGCGCGACGCTTCGACCTCATGATTAACATCCGGCGCAGGCGGTGCAGGCTTGGCGTTGTCGTAAGGTTGTGCGAGGTGCAGGCGCAGTTTCAGCACAGCATCGGAACCCGCCATGTCGCGAGCGAGCTGCTCAATGGCTTTTCGGGCTGCAGGCAGGTCAGCGCTGGCGAGATGAAAGTGCAGATGCATCTTGTCCAGTGTGGCGGTTTCGTTGGGGATCGGATCAGGCAGGCGATCCACCAGCGTGCTGGAGCCATCCGGTACGTCGTAGGCGATGGTTTCCTCGAACATGTTCTGCTCGTCGGAGAACAGCAGGGCGCTGGCATCCTTGAATTGTTTCTGCGCTTCGGCGGACAGAAAGCCGATCTCTACGCCACCATCCAGCACGTAGCCCGGCAAGGCCTTAACGCCTTCGATGATCGGCCAAAGGTGGCCGTCCTTTTCCCGCGTCAGGTGATGCTGGACATACCAGCCCAGGCCTTCAAGCCTGGCGCACAGCGGGCCATGAACGTCGCGCCAGTAGGTCGCGAACAGCTCATGGGGAACGCCCGTCTTGCGCAGCACGGTGGTGTAGGAGTTGATGACGATGTTTTCATCGCGAGCGGCGTGGTTGCCGGAAAAGTGGCTGGCGGAAAAGGCTGAGTTGGGCATGGAGGCTCTCTGTCATGAAGATATTCCTCTCAGGCGCCTCGCCGCCGAGGTAAGTTCAAGGAAACTTACCGGCGGACACCTCCTTGTGCTGCGATGCAGGGCGAGACGAACAGGTAACCCCGGTAGGCGCCGGCCAGAGTCCGTACCGACACGACCGACCACATCAGCGCCAGCAGCGCAACGAGCCACGTGCCAAAGACATCGAAGAAGCCCAGATGCAGGGTAGCGCCGAGTTTGAGCGTCGCCACTGCATACACGCCAAGCGGGAAGGTGAACGCCCACCAGCCCAGGTTGAAGCCGATGCCCTGTTTCACGTAGCGCGCCGTAATCAGCACGGCCAGCGCCATCCACCACAGACCCAGCCCCCAGAACAGCATACCGACCACCACACCGATGCCTGCTGCCACTGTGCCGATGGATGCGAGGCCGTGGGCGGCGAAGATGGCCGGGGCGTCGCTGCCCATCACCAGCATGCCCAGGGCGCCCGTACCGATGGGGCCGAGTGCCAGCCAGCTGGACGCGGCCATGCTTTCGTGGGGCAGTTTGTGCAACGCCAGGCGCAACAGCAGAATCACCAGAATGCTCAACGCCACGGGCACCGAGTAGGCCCAGAGTACGTAGCTGGTGATCAGCACGGTGAACTGCGAATCAGCGGCCGCAAGATGTGTCGTCAGCGATCCCCCACAGGCCGCTGCAACTTCGGCGGCCACCACCGGTAACAGCCAGACCGCGGTCATCTTCTCGATGCTGTGCTCCTGACGGGTGAACATCATGAAAGGGATCAGCACCCCACACGCCAGGGCCATCGCCACGTCCAGCCACCACAAGGCTTCAGCAACCGGGACAATGGCACTGCCCCAGCGCGCCGGCCCGAACACCAGCAGGCCGTTGATGATGGTCGCCAGGCCCATGGGAATGGTGCCGAAGAACATCGACACGGTGGAGTGCCCGAAGATCTGACGTGCCTCATCGAAAAACAGCAACCAGCGGCTGGCGTACATCACGCTGAACAGCGTGAACAGGACGATGTTCAGGAACCACAACGCTTCGCCCAGCGCGCGCAGCGGGGCAGGGCTACCCGGCAGTTGAGCCAGCGCCAGCGACAGAATGCCGGTGCCCATGGTCACGGCGAACCAGTTGGGGGTGAATTGCCGGATCGCCTCCAGCGGGCTGGTCAGTGCTGCGAAGGGGGCGTTGCCCTTGATGAGGATTGCGAGCCTGCTCATGACAGTCTCCTGCGGGTGATTTCGGGACGTGCCATCAGTCTACGGATCGACAGTCAATCTTCTAAACGGGTAATCTCTCTCATCGTTACCTGTTTTTCAGGTAGGTGCCCGGCGAGAGAACACGGCCTTGAGAATCAACCTGCGGCAATTACAGATTTTTTGCGCGATCACCCGCTGTGGCAGCACCACCAGCGCAGGTAGCGCTCTGGCACTGTCCCAGTCAGCCACCAGCGCGGCATTGAACGAGCTGGAAAGCGCACTGGGTACGCGTTTGTTCGACCGGGTGGGCAAGCGTCTGCTGCTCAATGACAGCGGGCAGGCACTGCTGCCGCGAGCCATGAAAATGCTGGAAAATGCCCAGCAGATCGAGAACAGCTTTCTGTTGCCCGACGCGGCGTTGAATGCTCGCCTGCGCATCGGCAGTAGCAGCACCATCGGCAATTACGTTGTGCCACAGATCGTCGGGGCACTGCGCGGCTCGACGCCTCAGCTGCGAATCGATGTGGACATCGGCAACAGTGCACTGATCGCGCGCAAGGTCGCGCAGTTTGAAATCGACATGGGTCTGATCGAGGCACCCTGTCATCTGCCTGAGCTGATCGCCGAGCCATGGCTGGTCGATGAAATGCTCATCGTCGCCGGCAGCGCTCATCCGCTGGCCGGGCAGGAACACGTGTCGCTGGGCGAACTGCAGAGCGCCGGGTGGCTGCTGCGTGAGCAGGGTTCGGGGACGCGCGAAGAGGTCGAACACTTGCTGCTCAGGCATTTGCATGACCTGCAGGACATGCGTCAGGTAGGCAGCTCGGAAGCGATCATGCGCACCCTCGCGCAAGGCATTGGCATCAGCTGCCTGTCCGGTCGTGTGGTCGCCGACCTGCTGGCCAGCGGGCAGTTGCGCACGCTCGCCAGCCCGCTGCCGCCGCTCAATCGCCGGTTCTTCATGATCAGGCACCGCGACAAGTTCATCTCGCCGAGCCTGGAGCGTTTCAGGGAAGCCTGCCGTCAGGCCGCCGATCAGGCTGACACGTTGCGCCACGGCTTGAGCCACAGCGCCAGCCCGACCAGCAGTAGCGCGCCATAAACACAGCTCAGGCCCAGTTGCAGCCAGGTGTCGTGCAGCGGATGCAGCAACAGGGCGGCGATAGCCATCAGCAGGCTGGCCAGCAACCAGTGGCTGCGCCACGGCAAGACATTCAGCAAAGACTGGCGGCGCATCAGCAGCACGCCGGTGACCAGCGCGCCGCCCAGCGCGGCAAGGGCAATGCCGGTCAGGCCGAAGGCGAAGGGCAGTGCGCCGAGCAGCAGCGCATTGCACAGACTGCCGACTAGCTCGCAATTGAGCGGCAGACGCGTGTCACCGGCGGCGTAGGCATAGCGCGCCAGCAAGGCATTCCAGGCGCCGAACATCAGCGGCACGGCAAACCAGGCCAGCAGTTCCGGCAGCGGCCCGCCCTGGGTCTGATTGGGCAGCAACAGGGTTACCAGCGCCCCGGCCGCGCCGATCAGCCCGGCCACCGCCGGCAGGGTCAGCAAGGTCGCGCTGCCCAGCCCGCGTTTCAGCAGCGACAGGCGCTGATCGCCGGCACTGCCGCTCATCAGGCCGAGCAGTACCTGATTCAGGCTCATCAACGCAATCAGCGGCAGGTTGATCAGTTTGCGCGCCAGGTTGACCCAGGTCACCGCGCCTTCGCCGAGCAGCGAAGCCACCATACGCTCCAGCAGGGCAAGCCCCTGGCTGGCCAGGTTGCTGCTCAGCAGCGGGCCGATACGCTGCAACAGCTCGCGCATTGCGCCAGCTTCCGATTGCCACTGCCAGGGCCGCCAGCCCGAGCGATACAGGGCTGGCAACAACACACCCGGCATCAGCACGCTACCCAGCACGCACGCGCTGGCCAGCCCGGTCGACGTCGAGGCATGGCTGAACGTGGCGAGGTAGATGACTGGCGGCAGGTTGAACAGCAGCGAGCCGAGCCCGGCCAGCACGAAGCGCGAGCGAGCCTGTAGCGGTACGCAAAACAGCGCATGCAGCATGAACCCCGGCGCGCACCAGGCCAGCCAGCGCAGGCCGCTGGCAGCCTGCGCGTAGCCGTCGGCGTCCAGCCCCGGGCCGATCAAGCGCACCAGCCCCCCGGCGCTCAACAGCAGAATGACACTCACGGCCAGCCCGGTCAGCAACAGACGCGGTGCCATGCCTCCCAGCCAGCGCTGTTGCCGTTCAGCGGTACGCTGCTGATAAAGGGGCAGGGCAGCAGCGCTGAGCAAGCCCGCGGCCAGTGACATGCGCAGCGCCTCGGGGAGGAACATCGAAACCAGAAACGCGTCGCTCTGGCTTCCGGCACCCCAGGCCGCCACCAATAGCCATTCGCGGGCAAATCCGGCAGCCAGACCGGTGAGGGTGGCCAGTGTCAGCCAAAGTGTCGATCCCAGCATCGCCTGCGCTTCTGATCAGTGAAACAAGGTGAACAGGCCTTTGCCGCCCACCTTGTACTTGAGGCCGCGAGCGCGCTCGCCCTTGATCTCCGCGTTCGGGCCACTGACGATGGCGTAGGGCGGAACCGGTTTGGAGACCACGCTGTTACCGCCCACCACGGCACCTTCGCCGATGTCGGCGCCGAACGAGAGCAGCGCGCGGCTGCAGATCCAGGCGTAGTCGCCGATGAACACCGGCCCGCCTACCGCCCAGAATTCAGGCTCGTTGAGATCGTGTCCGCCGGCGATGATTAGCACATGTGAAGCGATGGTGACGTGATCGCCGATCACCAGGCCGCCGCGTGCGTCCAGCTGGCAGTGCCAGCCCACCGTACTGTCATCGCCGATGCGCAGGCTATCGACGCCCAGCACCTCGGTATTGCGCCAGACCGTCGAGCCCTTGCCGATCTTCGCGCCGCCGATGCGCAACCACAGCAGGCGCAGGGTGTGGCTGGGGATCTTGCAGATGAGGATGTTGTAAGCCTGCTCCCAGGTCCGCAACATGCGGTCGCGCAGGGTCGGCCAGTTGATCCCGTACAGCGGAATAAGTGCGCCCTTGGTTTCGCTGGCCAGCAGCTTGTAGAAGCGTCGCGCCAGCGGGTGTTCGATTCTTGGCTCGATATTGAGGTAGCAGATGAACGACAGGGTGCGTTCCTTGATCCGCGTTTCAAAGCACACTTCGTTGTCCAGCATCCACTGGTAGGCGGCATCCAGCTCGTCGAGCGGCACCGCCATCTTGCGCGCGTAATCGGGCAGTGCCTCTCTGAGATTATGAGAATGCAGCATGCGGTGTTTCATGAGGAGGCTCCCGGCCCGGGTGAGGCGTCAAGGTGTCTGGATGTGTTGTCGGGCATGGCGCGCAGGCGTCGGGTTTCGTGCAGGCTGATGCCGAGCAAGAGCCAGAACACTGCAACCAGCACACTGGTGAAGCTGAAGTAATGGTCGAACAGACCGCTGAACAACGCAGCCAGCACACCGCTGGTGCAGCCCAGCGCAATACCGTTGTCGCGAGTCAGCACGACCCGGCCGCTTCCGGGGCGCACTTCCTTCCACCAACTGAGGGTGATGGCGATGAACAGCAGCATGCCGGGTATGCCGATCTTGTAGATGAAGTTCAGCCACAGGTTGGAAATGCCGAACTCTGTGTAGCCCAAGACCGGCGGGTCGGTCTTGAAACCGATGCCGAACGGGAAGGTGGCCACTGCGTCGGGGAAATGGCTGTATTCCAGAAAGCGAATCGCGGTACTGGCATCGTCGTCGCTGAACAGCCCCATCAGTCGGTCTTGCAGAGGCGGGTAGAACATCAGCAGAAGAATGCCGGCCACCATGCCACCCATCAGCAGCCGTCCCAAGTGCGGAATGCGTCGCCGGGCCATCAGCAGCATTACTGCGATCAGGCTCAACAGCGCACCGCGTGAGCCGGTCAGCAACAGGCCGACCGTACCCAGTGCCGCCACCGCCAGGCCCAGCTTGCGAGCCGTGCCGCTGCGCGTCATGCCGAAGCAGAAGGCCAGCGGCAGCAGCATCGCCAGCGCACCCCCGGCCACGTTGGGGTGCATCCACGGCGAGCCCATGCGGCTGGCGAACGAAAGCAGGCTCTCGCTCAACACGTCGGCACCGCTGTAGCCCAGGCTGCCGAGAATCGGAATGATTGCAGTGGCCGAGCCTTTGGTGACGTAGACCCCGATCGACAGCACCAGCAGCAACAGCGTCCCGCCGAGCAGCGCGATGACTGCGTTTTCCAGCGTCTTGAGGTCGGTCAGCAGACGTGGCACCAGAAACAGGATCGACAGGTTGAATAACCAGCGGACCCAGTTGATCGGGCCGTTGCCCTCGGCGACGACGGTCAATTGGCCGACCAGAAACGGAAACGCACTGAACAGCATCAATGCCACCAGCAGCCGTTCGGGGCGCAGCATGTGGGGCACACGGTGGCGCTCCTGAAAGACTGCATGCAGCAGATAGCTGGCCCAGGTCAGCATGATCAGCGCTTCGGACACCGTGGTGCGAATGCCGATCTGAACCGTCGAGTAGGGCAGGAAGGTTCCGATCAGGCAGAACAGCAGCAGCCCGCGTACCGGCCGGCGGATGATCGTGGCAACCGCCACGATACCGATCGCTGCCGCCACCACGAAGGGCGCCGGCAGCATCCAGATCATCACGCCGAACAGCAGGCTGAACAGCAGCCCCAAGGGTAAGGCCATTGGCATCAGCGCAATTCCTCCAGCGCCGCGTGCACGCGTTCGCAAAAGGCTTTCAACTGGTAGCGCTGCGTCCAGGCTGTGGCGATCGCCGGATCCTCTTCGGCGGCCTGCGACAGGGTGCCCATCAACCTGATCAGATTACCGCTGTCGACCGGCGAAAAGCGCGGGCTGTGGGGCGGGGCGACTTCGTCCAGCGAGGACCCCGAGGCCACTGCAACCGGTGTGCCGGTGTTCAGTGCTTCAATCACCGGCAGCCCGAAACCTTCGCTTTTGGAGGGTTGCCAGAGCCGTTCGGCATGTTTGTAGACGGCGTGCAGTTCGGCGTCGCTCAGGCCGCTGAGCACATGCAGACCCGGTAACTGGCGCTGGGCCTCGGTCAGCGGATCATCGCCACCGACCAGTACCAGCTCCGGGGTATCGACGAATTGCATGCGCGCGGTCTGCCAGGCGTCCACAAACCATTTGATGTTCTTGCGCGGTTCGCGCGTGCCCACGCACAGCCAGTAACGCAGCGGCAGGCGCAGTTGCGCGATGTCGGCCGGCTCACCCTTGAAGTCTTCCACCAGCAGCGGTATGACGCGCAGCTTGGCCTTGATCCTGGGGAACAGGCGCGCCGCTTCGTTTGCAGTGAACTGCGAGGGCACCCAGATCTGATCGGCGACCTTCAGCGACCAGGCAATCGACAGGTAGTCGGTCATCCGGTAGAGCCTGGCTTTCAGTTGCGAACCGTGACTGTTGTGCTGCGTGAGCTGAAACAGATCGTGCAGTTGCAGTACGTAGCGCACACCGGCTGGTTTGCGCCCCAGCGGCAGGCCCATGTTGATATTGGCCACGTAGATCTGAATGCCAGCATCGCGCAGGGCTGCAGGCAGATACTGGCCTTCGAAGCGCAGGCGATCCGGCAGCCGATGCACTGAATTCAATGGGGCGGCCCAGCGCGGGGCATGCATCAGGCGGCGTACCGGATGATCGTAGGGGGCCACGCCGAACAGCTGCAATTGCACGTCCGGATGTTCACGGAATGCCCGTTCCAGTGCCAGGTTCTGGCGTCCGATGCCGCTGGTGGGGTAACCGGCTGCGGCGCGGTAATCGAGTCCTATACGCATGAGCGCAATCCTTGCTTGGAGAACGAAAAGCGGGTGTAGATCACTTCCAGCTGAGCGGCGGAAACGGACCAGTCATGCCGGGCGCGAACATAGACGCGGCCGGCTTCGCCAATCTGCTCGAGCTGCAGTGGTTGGTCGGTGTATTCGGCGATCAGGGTCGCCAGCCCGGAGGCATCCTCGCTGCCCAGGTAATGTTCGCCATTGCGCACCGCCAGCCCGGAAACGCCCTGTGCGGTGGTCACCACCGGCAGGCCGGCGGCCATGGCTTCCAGGGTCTTGAGCTTGGAGCCGCCACCCTGGCGCAGGGGCGCGAAGAACATCGAGGCAGTGGCCTGCAAGGCACGCAGGTCAGGCACAAAACCCAGCCATTCAATGCGCGGGTCAGGCCAACGCTCGCGCCAGGCCGAAGGCATACCGAAGCCGCCGATGGCAAAACGCACATGGGGTGCCAGGGCCCAGACCTTTGGCATGATCTCGTCCAGCGCCCATTCGATGGCGTCGACATTGGGGCCGTATTCATAGTTGCCGATGAACAGCAGGCGATGGCTGTGACGGTCCGCATGGACGCTGGCGTAATAATCGCAGTCGACACTGTTGACCACATAGGACGTAGCCCTGCCGCTCAGACGCGAAAGCGCCTTGGCATCGTCCTCGGTGACCGCGATCAACTCGCCGGTCTGGCGAAACACGCGGGTTTCCCAGCGCCGGTAGCGCCAGCGGTCATAGACCGCAAAGGCATTGGCCCAGCGCGGCAGACGGTCGTAGCTGGCGGCACCCAGGTCCGATTCGACATTGTGCTCGGTCAGCACAAAGGGTTTGCCGGAGCGCTTGAGCGCACGTTCGAAGGGCTGAAAGGCATAAGTGTGCTGCAACTGAATAATGTCCCAGTCCTCCTCCAGCAACTGTTCGAAGGTCTTTTCCAGTTGCGGCGCGTAGCCGTTCACGCTGGCCAGCATCGGTGGCGGTGCAAAAGCCACGGCCAGCACGGTACGCAGGCTGAGCAGCGGGCGGCGATCGATCACGATCAGGCGTTCCAGCCACGGCTCCAGTGCTGCGCGCGCGTCGTCGTCCAGCGGGTTCTTGGACTGCACCAGCAGCGTGATGCGATGACCGCGCGCTGCCAGGTTGCGCAGCAAATGGTATTCCCGGGTCTTGCCGCCACTGGTGGTGGGCCAGGGCAGGTAGGGGAGCGTCCACAGGATTCGCATGGCTCAGGGCTTCCATTCCAGAATTTGCAGAGTCGGCTTCAGCAGCAGGGTGACGCCCTGGCTGCCGGACAGCGGGGTGCGGCTACCGGTCAATGGGTCGTGAACCACCGCATCGGTGATAGCCGGAAAAGTCAGCGACGTGCCCGCGGCACTCCAGAACATCAGCAGATGCGTGCCGTCTGCACGCGTCCACGGAACGGCATACAGGTCGTCTGGCACACTGCTCACGGCGGGTGGCTCGGCGGGTAGCAGGCGCGGGCCGGTGATTTTCAAGAAGTTCTGCAGCGCGGTGTAGGCCGGTTTGGGACTGGCTTGCAGGTCAAGCAGCCCGTAACCCTGATCGCGGGCCGAGGCGCGCTCGTCCAGATCGCTGAGGTTGAACAGGAAGATGCGCTGGAAATCCATGGCGCTCATCAGCGCCAGACGTCGCAGGGTGTAGTCAGCCTGGCCGGAGGTGCCAATCAGGTGCTGCATTTCCACCGGGCCTGCATAGCTCGACCAGCCCCATTCAGTGGCCCACACCTGCTTGACGCCATTGCTGTGCAACAACTGGTTCATGGCATTGGCGCGCACCAGAAAATCGCGATCCGGTGTGGAATCGCCTTCCGGGTACTCGGAGTAGGGGTGATAGGCCGCGACGATATTCTGCTGGCCCAGGCCGTTATCGAGCAGGGTCTGCAGCATGTAGCCGGAGGTGCTGTGCATCTGACTGTAGTAAGCCATGCCCGCAGTGACGATCGTCTTGTCCGGCAGGGCGGCGCGTATTGCGTTGGCAGTGGTGGTCAGCAAACGGCCATAGCCAGCCGGATCTTCTTTGGGCAGCCAGACGATGTTCGGCTCGTTCCAGACCTGCCAGTTATTGACCTGCGGATAGCGCTGGGCCAGGGCGGTCATGCGTGCGGCGAACACGTTGAAATCCGTCGGGGGATATTGATCGCGGCTCTTTGCATCGGCCGGCGCGCTGCTGGCGAAAGGCGCTGACCCGACCAGGTACGCCAGGGTGTTGTAATTATGCGCCTTGATCGCGACCATGGCGGCGTCCAGCTCGGTCAGGGCGTAACGATCCTTTTGCGGCTCGATCACTGGCCAGTGAATGGTCAGTCGCACCCAGTTCAGGCCCAGTTCGTCCAGACGGCTCATCTGCTGTTGATAGATGTCCGGGGCAAAATACTGAAACTGTACGTTGACGCCCAGAAAGTCCGCCCAGACCACTTCGCGGGGAGCCTTGAGGACCGTTGCCGCCTGCGCGGTGCAGCTCAGCGCTGCGCCGAGCAGTACGCCGGTGACAAGTTGCCCGAATCTGGGTGGACGCTGCATGTCACTTCTCCTGGCAAGCCTGACGAAATACATCGTGAAAATGTTCTGCGGTATGGCTCCAGACCCGGGCCTTGCCCATCAGCGCGGCATTCTCGGCCCATTGTCTGACCAGCTCTGGTGTAGCGCAGGCGCGGGCCAGTGCTTGCGCCAGCTCGTCGACGTCGCCTTGCGGGTAGATCATGCCGTTGCCGTGCGAGACTTCTTCAGCAAACGAGCGTGCATCCGAGGTGATCACGCCTCGGCCACAGGCCACCGCCCACGACAGCGCGCCGCTGGTGCCGCGCAGCTTGCCGAGAATCTTCAGTTTGCTCGATTCGCGATAGGGCAGAACCATGACGTGGTGGGCCTGTATCACCTGCGGAATCTGTTCGGCAGGCAGGTCCAGCTGCCAGTCGATCAGATCGACAAGGCCCAGTTGGCGGATGCGCAGTCGCAGTTGTTCCAGATAACTGCCGGACGGGCCAAAGGCCATTTCCGGCTCGCTGCCACCGGCCAGGGTCAGGCGCACGGTCGAGCGCAGCGCAGGCTGGGCAGTGAATACGCTGGACAGCGCATCGAGCAGGTCCTCGATACCCTTGCCGCGATAAATGAAACCGAAATACAGCAGGCGCAGCGGATTCAATGGCGGCAACGGCGCGGGGGCGATGTCGAGGTTGCCGTGATTGATGACCGCCATCTGCGCGGCTGTCAGACCCATGCGCTGGCGCAGGCTCTGACTGCCCGCCTGGGTCAGGGTCACCAGGCGGGTCATGTGTCGCGCCAGTTGCCGTTCTTCGCGCAGGCACAGCGGATCGGCCAGTACCGTGGCGATTTCCGGCAGCGGCGAGCGCATGCCGCTGACCATCGACAGCGGCCAGGGCAGTTTTTCGCGCCGCCAGACCAGCCGCTCGGGATCGTGCACGGTCGCGGTCAACGGCAGCTTGGGGAAACGCCGACGCAGTGCGCGCAGGGCTTGAAACTCCGCCAGTCGCCCGCCGCCCAGTTCGGCGTGGACCAGATCAATGCCGCTCCAGTCGGTTTCGGCCACTCGCTGCTCTGCAGCGCGCGGATCGTTGCCGACGCCCTGCAGCGGTGTACTGACCTGCAGACCCAGGCCTTCAAGCGCATGCCGCAGATGTCCTGCGTAATCGGCGATGCCGTTCTGCTCGGGTGGCAGCGGCGCAAGCAGAGCTATCCGCATCAGCCTCGGCTCCCGATCCGCTTGAGGAAATTCAGGACCTTTTCAGGCACTTCGAAACGCCGACGATTGATGATGATGCCGTCGACTTTCTTGAACGCGGTGTTGAGGTTGTTCAGCGTGTCTTCCAGCATCGGTACGGTGGTGTCCTGGGCGCGAACCACCAGCACGATCAGGTCAGCCTTGCGCAGCAGCACGAAGGCGTCCTGATTCGCTGAAAGCGCCGAGGCATTGATCAGCACAATTTCGCCCGGAATGGCCGGACCGCGGCCCTCGGTGCGTACCCGATGGCCCTGTTCGGCCAGCAATGCGCTCAGCCGCGCGATCACGAACGACACGCCGGCGCCGTATTTGACCGAGGTGAAACCGATGGTCAAGCCGCGCTCGTCTACCTGGTCCAGCGGCAGAATGCCGTAGACCCGATGCAGATTGGAGGTGAATGCCGCACTGCGTTCCTGAGCACGTTCCAGATCGGGGAGACTGGTCCAGACCGGAACACCAAAACTGCTCTCGATCTTGTCGCCGTCATGAATGCGCTGGTCCAGCAGGTAGAAGAAGTACAGCGCCACGGCACCGACCACAATACTCAGTGGGAATGCCAGAAACAGCATCAGCAGGCTTTTCGGGAATACCCGGCTGGGGTTGAAGGTCGCGTCCTCGACGGTCGCGATATTGCTGATCTGGCTGTTGTCGAGCTCACGGTCGATACGCGATTTTTCCAGGCTGTCCTTGTACAGCGCGTAGCTTTTCTCTGCCGCATCGAGCTCGTTTTGCAGGCGCGACAGTTCCGGTTCCAGATTCAATGCCTGTTGGCGGTCGCTTTCCAGCTGCGCGATCTGCGCATTTTGCTGAAGAAGCTGGGTTTGCAGGCGTGCGTAGCTGGTCTGCTGATCGGCGTAGACGTTCTGCATGCGGTTGTAGATAGGGTTGGGCGTGATGCTTTCGGAACGCTGTACGGTGGCGTCCTGTTCCTTGAGCAGCTTTTTGAGGTTATTGATTTCTTCGTTGATGGCCCGAATCGGCGGCGCCTCTTCCTTGAACGAGCGAAGCATTTCCTGGCGTTCCACTTCCTTGCCGTTGATGCGGTTCTGCAAGTCCTGGCGATTGGGGTTGAGGGCCAGTTCGCGGCCTGCCGAGACGGTCTTGGGCTGCGCTGCCAGTTGTTTTTTCAGCAGGTCCAGACCTGCCTTGGTCGAGGCAATCGAGCGGGTGGTGTTGTTGCGCTCGGTGCGCAGATCGTTTAGCCCCTGCGAGGTGTCGGCCAGACGCTGGGAAATACTGACCGCGCTCAACTGGTTCAGGTAGTTCTGGATCTGCTTCTTGTACTCGATGATGTTCGCGCCAGTGGCCTTCACTTCCCCTTCGTAGAACGCATACAAGCTGACCCGGCCCAGCGTTTTGGTGCGCTGCGTCTGATACTCGGTGATCCAGGTCTTGAGCACGGTCTGCGCGATTTCCGGGTCGTTCCAGGTAAATCTCAGTTCCATCACCGACGAGCCGGGCTCATGGCTGACCTTGAAGTTTTTCTCCAGATCCTCGGCCAGACGTTCGGCCTGGGAGCGATGTTCTACCAGCCCGATGAATTGCAGAACGTTGCGCACGCCGTTGACCAGCGCTCCGACGACAGTCTTGATGCCGTTCTTCACCGAGGCCAGAACGCCGGTTTCAGGCGGCACCATGGACAACTCGGCGAGGTATTTCTCGGACACGGCACGCATGATCGGCCGCCCACTCAGCATGCGCTCCTCGTCAAGCAGCGGATCGCGCAGGCCGCTCGGTATCACGATGGCCTGACGATCCGACAACTCGATCGGCACCGTGCTGCTGTCGCGCCCCGGCTTGACCAGCAGCAGGGCGGTGGACTCATAGCGGTTGGGGAGCAGAAACGCGCCCAGAAGAATGATGACGAACGTCGCCAGCACGGTAATCCTGACTTCGCGCTGGAAGATGAACAGCAGGCGCAGCAAGTCGCGGAATGAGCGGATGTTGATCATGTCTGTTTCCCTGACAATTAATTGTTGTTGCGCAGCTCGTAATTCATGCCCAGGCCGATCGACTTCGCGAAGGGGATCAACTGGTTGAAATACAGGGACACGCCGTCAACCTTGTTGCCGACCGATGATTTGGGAACGAACACGATATCGCCGCGTTTCAACAGGACCGGTGCGCTAGGGCCACCGGCGCCGCCGGCCCAGAGAAACTTGCTGTAATCGAAGAAGTAAGTCTTGTAGAGGCCGTTTTCTTCCTGACGCAGCAGCGCGACCTGACCGGCATCGGCGTCGAGCGCCACGCCGCCCGCGCCGACAATCGCCTGGTCAAGGTTGGTGGCGACGTTGACCGGCAAAGTGACCGAGTTGCGCACCGCGCCGCCGACGAACACCGTGTTGCCCGGTGACTGGGAAATGTTGATGGTCAGCGCGGTCTCGCGGTAGACGTTCTGCAGCTTGCTTTCCAGCAGGTCGTTCAGTTGCTGGAGGGTCAGGCCTGCGGCCTTGACGGTGCCGATATAAGGATAGGAAAAGGTGCCGTCGTTGAGCACCTGAAACAGGGTCAGTTCATAGATGGAGTTGGCGGTAAACGCCGAAATCGACGGCGCCTCTCCGCTGTTGCGCACGATGCGCAGCGTATCGCCTGGGCGGATTCGCTCCGGCGGCAGTGGCTTGCCTGCCAGCGCGCGGCCCGCAGCCTGGCCGGCCTCTATTTGCGCACGGTCATCGGGCAGGCCCACCCTGGAAGGGGTATTGCACGCACTCAACAGCAATAAGCTGGCAATCAGCATCATGCTTTTCATTGGTCCTGAACTCCTGTCATGCACAAATACGGCTCCCTTGCGGGTAATAAATTCATGTTGGCGGGTCATGCCTGTTCCGGGTGCTGTCAATTGCGTGCCGTGTGGATCAAGCGGCGCGTGTTGCTGCGCCGATCAGCTATTAACGGCCTTGTCGGGTACACGTCCATAAATGTCGGTAAAACGCACAATGTCGTCTTCGCCCAGGTACTCGCCGCTCTGCACTTCGATCATCACCAGATCGATGACGCCAGGGTTGACCAGACGATGCGTGTGGCCCGGCTTGATGAAGGTCGACTCGTTGGTATCGAGCATGAACTCACGCTCGCCATTGGTGACACGGGCCATGCCGCTGACCACGATCCAGTGTTCGCTGCGGTGATGGTGCATCTGCAGCGACAGGGACGCCTGCGGACGAACCACGATGCGCTTGATCTTGAAACGCTTGCCCTCTTCGAGAACGGTGTAGGTACCCCATGGGCGTGTGACTGTGCGGTGCAGGCGGTAGGCATCATGGCCCTGGCGCTTGAGCTCCTGAGCGATGATCTTGACGTCCTGACTGCGGCGACCGTCGGCGATCAGCAAGGCGTCGGGGGTGTCGATGATGATCAGATTGTCCAGGCCGATAGCGCCCACCAGACGCTTGGGTGAGTCGATGTAGCAGTTGCTGACGTCGTGCAGCACGGTTTCGCCATTGCAGTAGTTGCCTTGAGCATCGCCGGGAGACAGTTCACGCACCGCCTGCCACGAGCCGATATCACTCCAGCCAAGCTGGCAGGGCACGACGGCGACTTTTTCGGAGCGTTCCATCAGCGCGTAGTCGATGGAAATGTCCGGTGTCAGGGCAAACGACTCACTGTCCAGCTCGACTTGCAGCTCACGGTTGCCTTCCTTGCGCGGGCTCGATTCCAGGCAGGCGCTGACCGCGCTCAGGACGTCCGGCGCATGCGTGCGCAGCTCGCGCAGCACGGCATCGGCGCGCATGCAGAACATGCCGGCATTCCAGAAATGCTCACCGCTGTCCAGATAGCCCTGTGCAGTGATCGCGTCGGGTTTTTCGACAAAACGGGCGACCTGACAGGCGTCGGCATTGAGTGCCGGGCCTTTCTCGATGTAGCCGAAACCGGTTTCCGGTGCGGTCGGCAGAATGCCGAACGTCACCAGCCAGCCCTCTGCAGCCAGCCTCTGTGCGGCGCTCACCGCTCTGGAGAATTCCGCCACGTCGGTGATCAGGTGATCGGCAGGCAACACCAGCAGTTGCGCCTCGTCGCCATACAGCTGGCTGACATGCAGGGCTGCAGCGGCGACGGCAGCTGCCGTATTGCGGCCGAAGGGTTCGAGGATGAAATCCAGGCGTGCATTGCCTTTGTTCAACTGGCGGTAGTCGTCCACCGTACGGAAGTAAACTTCCCTGTTGGTCACCGTCAGCAGACGCTCGACGCCGGGCAGACCGACCGCACGCAGAAAGGTCTTCTGCAGCAGGCTCTGGCCATCGGGCAGGCGCATGAACGGCTTGGGCATGGCTTCACGCGAAACCGGCCACAGGCGAGTGCCGGAGCCGCCGGCAATAATGCAGGGAATGAGAGTGCTCATCAGTAAGCCTCACGGGTGAATAGCACTGCAGGCACAGTGCGCATAAGGATGTAGAGGTCGAACCAGACGGACCAGTTTTCTATGTACTCAAGGTCGAACTCGACGCGTTTTTCGATTTTTTCAACAGTGTCGGTTTCGCCCCGATAGCCGTTGATCTGCGCCAGTCCGGTAATGCCTGGTTTGACGCGATGCCGCGAGGTGTATTCCTTCACCGCCTGCTCGAACAGAATCCCGGCAGCCTTGGTCGCCGTGGCATGCGGGCGCGGCCCGACCATCGACATGCTGCCCGCCACCACGTTGAACAGCTGGGGCAGTTCATCCAGGCTGGTCTTGCGAATGAAGCGTCCGACCCGGGTGATTCTGGCGTCGCCGCGGGTGGTTTGCCGCTCGGCGGTCGCATCGGCCTGGTGCTGATGCATGGAGCGGAACTTGAACACTTCGATCAGGCGATTGTTGTAACCGTAACGCTTCTGACGGAAAAACACCGGGCCTGGGGAATCGAGCTTGATCGCCAGCGCGACCAGCAGCATCAAGGGTGACAGCGCCAGCAATGCCAGCGATGACAGCACGATGTCTTCAGCACGTTTGATGAACGGTGACCAGCCACTGAGCGGCAGATCCGAGGCATTGAACATCGGCAGTCGGGCGACTTCGGTGATGCGGTTGTGGGTGTGCCGGAAGGCAATCATGTCCGGCACCAGCAGCACGTTGACCGGTAGCCTGCGCAGTTCGCGGATGATGTAGTCCATGCGGTTTTCTGCCGTCCACGGCAGGGCGACCAGCACTTGAGTGACTTTCTCTTCGCGGATCAGTCGTTCCAGATCGTTGGTGTTGCCCAGCAACGGCAGGTTGGCCACGGTCTTGGGCATGCGGCCGATACGGTCGTCGATAAAACCGGTCACGCCCGAACGAATGTCCTGATGTTCAAGCAGGTATTCGGCCAGGCGCTGGCCATTCTCCGTGGCGCCCAGAATCACCGCGTGCTGCAGGAAGACGCCCTTGCGCATCTGATGCTTGAACAGCGTCAGCAGCAGCAGGCGAATGATGCCGAACAGCGCAAGGCTGGTCAGGTACCAGATCAGCAGTTCTTCGGGTGGCAGGTAGCCGAACAGGCCCATTGCCTGCTGCATGAACAGCAGCAGTCCGAACGCGGCGGTCCAGGCCAGCGCCATCGCGCCCATGCGCAGATCGTTGCTGAACAGTGCTTCGGAATAGACGCCCATGGCCTGAAATACCAGCACCCCGACAAAACCGAAAAACAGCAGCATGGTCAGGTAACTCTGCTGTGTTTCCGCGCCGCCATCCTTGATCAGCAGCATGATCACCAGGCCCGGCAGTATGCAGGCGATGCCGTGAGCCAGGCGGATGCCGAAAAGAAAGTATTCGACCAGGCTGGTGCGGGTCAGCGAAAGACTGTCGACGGGCTGCAACCTCATAGAAATCCCTTACTCCCTGTATGCGCCTGAATTCTGCTGATTCAGGACGTCTTTCTATTGTCTGCCTGCAACACCCGAAAGGTGTTTCTACGTGGACTGAGTCCAAGCGTAGCCAGTTACGCATCGTGCTGATGAGGGATCCAGATCGTCTTTTGTGAATATCACTTTATATATGTCGTCCCTGACCGGATTTTATTTAAGCCTTTTCAATCATTTGTGAAGGAAATTTCCCTCAGTTGAGGGTAATGCTGTCAGTAAAGCTCATGAAACGAATAGCGACAGTACAAAAGTGCTTCATTCATGACGCAGGCGTTGATCCGGACCGCCCGTTAAGTGGCTCTCGCCAGTGCCTGCGGGGCAAAACGAGCGGTTGCCAGGGTGAAAAAAATTTCCGCATCGGATGGGCTTTTTCCGACCGTCCGGGGTCACAGTCATGCGTCGTGCGAAATGTAAGCGGGCGCCGATAACAGAAAAGAGCGTCGCTCGCAGGTTTCAATTCGTAGGGTTCGGCAGAGGAGGTGTCATGACACAACGCAGGGCAATGCTCATTCTTCACGGTAAACAGGCGCTCAATGAAGACGTGCGTGACGCAGTGGCAGACAAGCGCAAGCAGGGCTGGGAACTGGACGTGCGACTCACCTGGGAGGCGGGCGATGCCCAGCGCCTGGTCAGCGAAGCCCTGGCGGCCGGGCATCGGCACATTGTCGCAGGTGGTGGCGACGGCACCTTGCGCGATATCGCCGAAGCCCTGGCACTGGCCGAAACCAAGGCCAGCCTGACTATTCTGCCGTTGGGGACTGCGAACGATTTCGCCCGTGCGGCCGGCGTGCCTCTCGAGGTCTCCAAAGCCCTGCAACTGATGGACGTGGCGCCACGTGCGGTCGATCTGGGTGAGGTCGGCGGCAAGCTGTTCCTCAATATGGCGACCGGCGGGTTTGGCAGCCAGGTCACGGCGAACACGTCCGAGGACCTGAAGAAGGTGCTGGGTGGTGCTGCCTATCTGTTTACCGGCCTGACCCGGTTCAGCGAGCTGCATGCGGCGCATGGCGAGCTCAACGGGCCGGACTTTCATTGGCGCGGTGACCTGCTTGCACTGGGTATCGGCAATGGTCGGCAGGCGGGCGGTGGACACGAGCTGTGCCCGACCGCGATGGCCGATGATGGTCTTCTCGACATCAGCATCCTGCCAGCGCCTCAGGAAGTGGTCGGCACGCTGAGGAGCCTTCTGGAGGGCGGGCTGGGTATCGACAATATGTTCATTCGCGCGCGTTTGCCTTGGGTAGAGCTCAAGTCCGCCCAAGGCCTGGATATCAATCTGGACGGTGAGCCGCTGTCGGGCGAGGACCTGCGTTTCGAGGCCCGGCCGGGCGCGCTTCAGGTGCACCTGCCAGCGGACTCGCCGTTACTGGGCGGCGCACCGCAGCTCAGTCGTCCAGACTGATAATCCGTTCGCGAACGCAAAACAGCACCAACCCGGCCACGTCGAATATCTGCAGGCGTTTCATGACCTGGGCGCGGTGAGTCTCGATGGTCTTGACACTCAGCCCCAGGCCATCGGCGATCTCGCGTGTGGACTTGCCGCGCACGATCAGGCGCAGGATTTCAAGTTGCCGAGCGGTCAGTCGAAAGCGCTCTTTCGCCGCATGGGCCCGGTCCGAGGGTGTACCGCGCAGTGCGCACTCGATGACCATCTGAGCAATGGCCGGGCTCAGATAGCGCTCGTTGCCACGTAGCGCCTCCAATGCCTGTTCGAGTTCCGCAGCCGTCGTGTCCTTGAGCAGATAACCCTGCGCGCCGATGTCGAGCGCACGCATGATCATGTCCGGATCATTCTGCGCCGACAGGATCAACACCTTGCAGTGCGGTTGCACCTTCAGCAGGTGCTTGAGTGCATCCAGGCCGTCGATGCTTTTCATGCAGATGTCGAGCAGGATGATGTCGGGCTTGAGGCGCTGCGCGAGACTCGCCAGTTGCGAGCCGTCAGCCGTTTCGCCCAGGATGGTGTATCCAGGCATGTCTGCAACCAGCGCTCGCACGCCGGCTCTGATAAGGGAGTGGTCGTCGACCAATAACAGATTGCAGGTCATTGTGATTTCTTGTGCAAATGAGACCGCTCAAACGTGTGTGCAGCCTCGGGTCATACTTGAATAGGATGTTAGCTGCAATAAAGACAATGAACGGAAAATGCTGACGTGACAACGCTGCCTCAATGACATCGCGATGTGACTCTCAACGGCCGGATGTGATCGAGTGTTATTGGCGGGTTGCATCTTTCGGCGAAGCCGATTGCGCGGAGACGCTGGCCAGTTTTTCCAGCAGTTCAAGCTGTTCGTGGTCGTCCATCGTCAGCTCGCCGGTATGCGGATCGAGAAGCTCGACTTGCCAGTACATCAGTGTCAGGCAGTTCTTGACGGCGAGCAGGGCTTCCTGAGAAAGCTCGTTGGCCTGGCCGCCGGTTTTCAACAGCTGGCACAGCTGACGGGAAAAATCGGCAATGCACGGCACTGGAACGGCTTCTGCCTCTTGCGCGAGCTTGCGCAGGGTGGTCAACAGGCAGCCGGTAGCGTCCTCATCGTTGGGGATCAGCTCCAGATGCGAAAGACATTCTTCCGACTTGTGCAGAAGTGCCTGAGACAGGCTCAGGAACTGGTCGTGCTTGTGCTGCCAATCGTTGTGGCTCAGCATCCTTTGTCTCCACTGATCATGGATAGCGAACTTCCGCCCGCGGCGAATGGCTGACAGTTAATGTCGATTTCAAACAAAAGTATGTAGGGCGTTTCTGAATGTTGCCAGCGCCACTCGATTGCAAGGATTGGGACGCGGACACAAATCAAACGCCATTCATGTAGTGAGAATGCCGTCACAATAGTGGCAATTAGATGTCGATCATATCAGGTTATCCCTGATTGACTTTTTGCGGATATTGGATCTGATTTTGGTCGCAGAGAGGCACCGAGGCATTTTCGGTGCTGGTTTGGAGCTGCATTTGCATGTCTTGAAAGCGACATCAGTAAAGCATGATGGTAAAATGACATCAATGCTTGAGAGTGGCCGTTCATCGCCATTAAGGTCCGGCTGATTTCAGCCGATACAGGCTCAACAGAATCAATGTGACCATCGCTTCAGGAGCTAATAATGGCAGGCATTCTCGACACAGTAGATCAGCGCACACAACTGGTGGGCGAGAATCGCCTGGAAATCCTCATGTTTCGCCTTGCCGGTCGGCAGTTGTTTGCGATCAACGTGTTCAAGGTCCAGGAAGTATTGCAGCTACCCAAGCTGACCCTCATGCCGCAACGCCACTCGTTTGTGTGCGGCGTGGTCAACCTGCGCGGCCAGACCCTTCCGGTGATCGACCTCTCCCAGGCCATCGGCATGCGTCCGCTGGTCCCGGGCCCAGGCAGCACGATCATCGTCACCGAATACAACCGATCGGTTCAGGCCTTTCTGGTTGGCGGTGTCGACCGCATCGTCAACATGAACTGGGACGCCATCATGCCGCCGCCGGTCAGCGCCGGTCGTCAGCATTACCTGACCGCGATCAGCAAGGTCGATGATCAACTCGTAGAGATCATCGACGTTGAAAAAGTACTCGCCGAGATCGTCCCTTACAACGCCAAGGTGTCCCGCGAAAAGCTCGAAGACCCGGTGCTGGAAAACGCCCGTGGCCGCGAAGTGTTGCTGGTCGACGACTCCAAGGTTGCGCTGGCGCAGTTGCGCGACACGCTGTCTCAGTTGGGCCTCAAGCTGCACGTCGCCAGCGATGGTCTCAAGGCGCTGAACATGCTCAAGGCCTGGGCGGATGCAGGCGAGAACGTGCATGAGAAGCTGCTTATGGTGTTCACCGATGCGGAAATGCCGGAAATGGACGGCTACCGCCTGACCACCGAGATTCGTAACGATGCACGCCTGCGCGGTCTGTACATCGTCCTGCATACCTCGTTGTCCGGCAGCTTCAACGAATCGATGGTCAAGAAGGTCGGCTGTGACAACTTCCTTTCCAAGTTCCAGCCCGACAAGCTGGTCGAGGTCGTGCGCGAACGTCTTTTGATGATTGTCTGACGCCGCGCGCGATTCTTCATCGCGAGTGCCGCCGGCTCCGGCATCGGATAAGCTTTGCTGTCTGCAGCAAAGCTTATCCAGCCCTCAAAGGAATCGGCGCCCATGTTACGTCTCAGCTCGCTCTATCGTTTCCCGCTCAAATCCTGCAAGGCCGAGTCGATGCAGCGCGCATCGTTCGATGCGTTGGGGTTGGCGGGTGATCGACGCTGGATGCTGGTCGACGCCAGCAATGGCCGGTTCTTCACTCAGCGTGCGCTGCCGCACATGTCCCAACTGTCGGTATTGTGGAACGCCAGTGGCGGCGTGACGCTTTCGGCACCTGGCTTCGAACCCCTGGACGTAGCGGTTCCGCTGAATATCGACCTGAATCTGCGTGGCGTCACCGTCTGGCGTGACTCGCTGCAAGTGCCGGATGCGGGCGATGAGGCCGCCGAATGGGTCAGCCGGTTTATCGGCAAGCCCACGCGTATGGTCTATCTGCCGGCAGAGCGTGCACGCTGGATCCCTGGCGGCTATCAGACGGTCAACGACCGGGTGAGCTTTGCCGATGGTTTTCCATTGCTGCTGATCGGCCAGGGATCGCTCGATGACCTGTCAGCGCGCATGGGCAGGCCGATGGAAATGCTGCGCTTCAGACCCAATCTGGTGATCGAAGGGGCCGAGGCCTTTGCCGAGGATGGCTGGAAACGCATCCGCATCGGCGACATCGAGTTCCAGCTGCTCACGCCTTGCGCACGCTGCATCCTGACCACTGTCGACCCGGCAACCGGTGAGCGCAGTGCAGATCGCGAACCGTTCGCCACGCTCAAGACTTATCGGGAAGTGGAAGGCAACGTGCTGTTCGGTCAGAACGTGGCCAACGAGGGGTTGGGCGAGCTTGAAGTGGGCATGTCCGTCGAAGTGCTGGAGTAGGGGCGGGGACTGCCGTTGTCCGGCAGGAGTGCTGAGCGCAGCACTCCTGCCGACCGGTCACTGGTCGTCGAAGAACCGCTCGTGCCAGTCGACCAGAGGCTGAGGCGAGTTGAGCTTCTGGCCGTAGATCACCGAGTACGACAATACGTTTTGCACGTACTGACGGGTTTCATCGAACGGAATGCTCTCTACCCAGACATCGAAGGCCAGATGGTTGGCACCTTTAAGCCATTGGCGCACACGGCCCGGGCCGGCGTTGTAGGCCGCTGAGGCGAGCACCCGATTACCGTTGAACTGCGCATGCACCGAGCTCAGGTAGGCGGCACCCAGCTGGATATTGGTGTCCGGGTCCAGCACCTGCTGAGGCGAGGCCAGCGGGATGCTGTACTTGCGCGCGGTCTCCTTGGCAGTGGCAGGCATCAGTTGCATCAGCCCGCTGGCACCGACGCCCGAGCGAGCATCGTCCATGAAGGCGCTTTCCTGACGCGTGATGGCGAACACCCAGCTCGAATGCAGGCCACGCACCTTGGCTTCGCGTACCAGCGTGTCGCGGTGCGCCATCGGGAAGCGAATATCCAGATCGTCCCAGTATTGCGCCTGGCTGATGGTACGGATTGCCGGGAAATACCATTGCATGTCGTAGGCCAGCTTGGCCTGGGCAACCATCTCGTCACGATTGAACAGGCGGCTCACGTGATACCACTCGCGTCGACCGTTGACGATCTCGCCGCGATCGTGAAACTCCAGTGCGCGACGCACGCCCGGCGTGTTGCGTACCTTGTTGATCAGCGCCTGGCTCAGCACCAGGGGCTTGTTGTTGAGCTGGTACGGGCTCTGGGTGCGGTCGGCAGCCAGAAAGCCGTAGAAGTCACGCTCCTTGGCGACATCCTTGTACAGTGCGGCAATCAGCGGGCTGTTGGGTTGCGCCAGTTCCAGAGAGCGGGCTTCCCAGTAACGCCAGCGATTGGTCGCTGCCAGATCCTTGGGCAGTCGACGCGCGAGCTCATAGGCATCTTCCCAGCGACCCAGACGCAGCAGCAGGCGCAGGCGCCACTCGGTCACGGTGTCGTCACGCAATTCGGGGTCGTATTTGGTCATGACCTCCAGCGCGCGGTCGTCATAACGACGTGCCAGGGTCAGGCCGATTTCCTTGGCAATCTCGACCTGCTCTTCGCGGGAGAAATGCATGGTCGCGGCATAGCCATCGAGCATCGACAGGGCTTTCTGCGGGTCCTGCTTGGCGAGCCGGCGCAGGCCGAGACCGACCACGTCGGACATCGCTTCGTCTACCGGGGCAAATTGCGCCGGGTTGTTGACCATCTCCGGTTTCTGCGCGACAGCCAGCAGCAGGCGTCCTTGCGGTGCCAGCGAGTTGAGGCTGTCCACCAGCGTGCTGGCCAGGCTGTAATTGCGCGTCTGCGCCGCCAGCTTGGCGCGCTGCCAGCGCTTCTGTTCGGTCAACTGGCCGGCCGCCGCCCATTGGGCAAAGAAACCGTCACAGGCCGCGGGTAATGTCTTGCCGGTCATCCAGAGCTTTTCGGCACTGGCGAAACCTTCGGCGCGCTTGTTGCTGTTCAACTGATACTGCCCGTACAGGCAGTCCAGTTCGACGAACTTCATCTTCGGGTCGTAATACTTGACGAAGGTTTGCCAGTCGCCACGCTCGGCCAGCCAGCGCAACCAGCGCAGCTTCATCCAATTGGCTTGCGGCAGGTCGCCGTGCTCGGCAAGAAACTTCTCGATTTCGGGATTGCTTGCCGTTTTCAGGCGCGCCGTCAGTTCGTCGTATTCGAGGTAAGGCTCCAGCGGATAGTCGGCCAGGGCCGTGGCGTACATCTGGTAGGGGCCGGAATCGCCCTTGGCCAGTGCGCGCTTTGCTTCGTCGTAATACTTGCGTTGTTGGTTGAGGTCTACCGCATGAGCAGTCTGGACGGCGGTGGCGGAGAGGAGCAGGCACGATAAAAAGCTGAACAAACGACTGCGCATGAGACTTCCGAGCAGATGAGTCGGTGAAAAGTATTGCTAGCTTAGCCTTTTGCCAGCTCTTGGTGAAAGCATTGCCGACGAGCTTGTCTCATATGGAAATAATTGGCGGTCATAAAGTCTTGTCGAGGCGCGGGGCGGTGCCACGAATGCCGACATCTGCCTGCTATCTCAGGTAGAATGCGCGCCCGGTTTTTGGAGAAGCTCATGACCCTGCTCAAATTCAGCGATGTGTCCCTTGCTTTCGGCGCCATGCCGTTATTGGACAAGGTGTCCTGGCAGATCGCCCGTGGCGAGCGGGTGTGCATCATCGGCCGTAACGGCACAGGCAAATCCAGCATGTTGAAGCTGGTAAGAGGCGTTCAGAAGCCTGATGAAGGAGCCGTCTGGCGCGCGCCAGGGCTCAAGATCGGCGAATTGCCCCAGGAATTGCCGGTAGCCGACGGACGGACGGTGTTCGACGTGGTTGCCGAAGGTCTGGATGGCGTCGGTGCCTTGCTGGCCGAGTACCACCACTTGGCGCAGAACTGCGTCACCGAGGAAGACCTGAACAAGCTGATGCATGTTCAGCAGGACCTTGAAGCCCGTGATGGGTGGCGCCTGCAGCAGTTGGTCGACAGCACGCTCAGCCGCTTGCAGCTGCCTGCCGACAAGACCCTGGCCGAATTGTCCGGTGGCTGGCGTCGCCGTGTTCTGCTGGCCCAGGCGCTGGTGTCCGAGCCGGACCTGCTGTTGCTCGACGAGCCGACCAACCACCTGGATATCGGCGCCATCGCCTGGCTTGAAGAAGCCCTCAAGGATTTCCAGGGTGCAGTGCTGTTTATCACGCACGACCGGGCATTCCTGCAAAACCTTGCGACCCGCATCCTTGAGCTGGACCGCGGCGGCCTGATCGACTGGGATGGCGACTACGCCAGTTTCCTGGTCCACAAGGAAGCCGCGCTGGCTGCCGAAGAGACCGCCAACGCACTGTTCGATAAGCGTCTGGCTCAGGAAGAAGTCTGGATCCGCCAGGGCATCAAGGCGCGTCGTACCCGTAACGAAGGTCGCGTGCGTGCGCTCAAGGAGCTGCGTGTAGAGCGCAGCGAGCGCCGTGAGCGTACCGGCAAGGCCAACATTCAGCTCGACACTGCCGAGAAATCCGGCAAGCAGGTCATGGTGCTCGATAACGTCAGCTTCGCCCACCCGGGCGGGCCGACCCTGATCAAGGATTTCTCCATGGTCCTGCAGCGCGAGGACCGTATCGGTCTGCTCGGCGCCAACGGTACCGGCAAGACCACGCTGCTCAAGCTGATGCTCGACAACCTGCAGCCGACCGGCGGCAAGGTTGAAGTCGGCACTCGTCTGGATGTGGCCTATTTCGATCAGTTGCGTCACCAGCTCGATCTGGAAAAGACCGTAATCGACAACGTTGCCGAGGGACGTGATTTCATCGACATCGACGGCCAGAGCCGTCATGTGTTGAGCTATCTCGGCGACTTCCTGTTCAGCCCGCAGCGTGCCCGCACGCCGGTCAAGGCGCTGTCCGGTGGCGAGCGTGCCCGTCTGTTGCTGGCCAAGCTGTTCAGCAAGCCAGCCAACCTGCTGGTGCTCGACGAACCGACCAACGACCTGGACGTCGAAACTCTGGAGCTGCTCGAAGAGGTTCTGCTGACCTTCAAGGGCACCGTGCTGATGGTCAGTCACGACCGGGCATTCCTCGACAACGTCGTCACCAGCACCCTGGTGTTCGAAGGCGAGGGCAAGGTTCGCGAATACGTGGGGGGTTATCAGGACTGGCTGCGTCAGGGCGGTTCGCCGCGTCTGCTGGGCGTCGCCGACACCAAGTCGGGCAAGGCCGAGCTGGCCAGCGCTGTGGTGCAGGCCGCACCGGTCGCCGCTCAGGACATGCCGGTGGCTAAGAAGAAGCTCAGCTACAAGCTTCAGCGCGAACTGGAGGCGTTGCCTGCGCAGATCGATGAAGTCGAAGGCAAGATGGCCGCGCTGAACGCGGAAATGGCCGAGCCGGGCTTCTACCAGCGCTCGGCGGAGCAGACTGCAGCCGTGCTGGCGCAGCTGGAAAACCTGCAGGCCGAGCTGGACAAGCTGCTGGAGCGTTGGGCCGAACTGGACGAGTGATAGTCCGGCGCGTTCCTGACATGCAGAAAAGCCCGGGTTGACCGGGCTTTTCGCTGTAGCGGGTCAGCTTACTCGGGTTTCTTGAGGCTCACCGCCAGCACATCGCACGGTGCGCCGTGCAGAACGTCGTTGGCTGTCGAGCCGAGCAGCAGGGCCAGGCCGTGACGGCCATGGCTGCCGACAACGATCAGATCGCACGCTTCGCTCTTGGCCAGCTTGTGGATTTCCTGGCGTGGCTGGCCGAACACCATGTGGCTTTTGCTGTTCTCCAGTTCCGGATACTTGTCCTCCAGCTTTGCTAGCTTCTGCCTGGCCTGATCGATCTGTTGCTGTTGCAACTGTGAAAGGTCCATCGGCACGTCGCCGCCGAACGCCATGGCGATCGGTTCGACGATGTGCACGACCGACAGTTTTGCCCCGCTGGCCTTGGCCAGCCCGCTGGCGCGACGTATGACCGGGTCACACTCATCGGTGAGGTCGATGGCAACCAGAATGTGTTTGTATGGCATGAGGGTGTCCTCCGGGAGAATTGCAATGATGGGAGTATGGCTCTTTCGTTCGCATCTGGGCAGACCCATGTGCAAGTCATTGTTTTCTAGAATGTTGTAAAGAGCCTGAAATCGGCTGGGGGCAAGAAATATGACGGTCTGGATAGTCCTGTCAATCATTGGTGTGATGTTGAGTCCACTGGTGTGGTTACGTCCCTCGCGCCAGCAGAGCGGCAGGATGGCGTTGCGCATGCAGGCGCGGCGCCTGGGCATGGGCATGCAACTGACCCCGCAGGAATGGCCGCACTGGCTGAGCAAGGAGCCGCCCAGCCCTTGCGCGCAGTACCATCGCCCGCGTCTGGGCTCGCATGCAGATGCCTGGATGTACTGGCAAAGCGAGCCGGGCGTGTGGCGCAACCGCTGGCGCGAGCCTTGTGAAGACGCGAAGCTGCTGCCTCATCTGGAAACGCTGCCCGTGGATGCCTACAAGGTCGAGGCTGACGGGCAGCTGATTGCGGTGTACTGGGCGGAGCGGGGCGAGGCAGAAGTGTTACAGCGTATTGATGCGCTGCTCAAGGCGCTGGCCTGACCCTGAATCGCAGGCATTAAAAAGCCCGATAACAACATCGGGCCGGGGTTGGCCAGGCAGGCCGATAATTCGTCGCGTGCCGACAGGCTTTCGCCGCCATGTCGGCTTTCGCTGTTGCGCACCCGCAAATCAGCTGCATTGCGAGCCTCTTGTGGCGCAGTGCTGCGACTCTAGACCTTTTGCTCCTTTTTGTCGCGATTTCTGCAAATATTTTTTGCGCGTGCCCTCGTGCGGTGCGTTCCTGGCTGATTGTTCGCGGCGCCTATCGAATGTCACGTGTCGCGGCTATCGTCATGCAGAAGCACGCCAGGCCTTGCGTGGCGGCGTATTACGGCGTGCGCGATGCAGTAGCTGCAGGCCATTCGAATGGCCACTATCATTACTGCGAATGATGGAGGATCGCAGGTCTTCGTGGGCATTATGAAGCCTGCGCGTGCTCCTGTTAAAACGTGGATTTTCAGGCGTTTTGTCGAATTGACAATCGTGTGGTTATGCCTGATGGTGTGCGTACCCAAATCAAACGGGCGTATGAAATGAGCGTTTGGTCGTCAGAGGGCTCTGACAGAATCCCGACTACCACGTCGCGGCGGTAAGCGTGTGATTTGGCGTGTTCATCGACGGCGACGTCGTAGCCCCATCGGACATTGAGGTCCGGCGGGTATTGTTCAGCTTCCATATTGTGGAGATCAGTTGATGATTTACGAAGGTAAAGCCATCACGGTTAAGGCTCTTGAAAGTGGCATCGTCGAATTGAATTTCGACCTCAAGGGTGAGTCCGTCAACAAGTTCAACCGTCTCACTCTCAATGAGTTCCGTCAGGCAGTCGATGCGGTCAAGGCCGACGCATCGATCAAGGGCGTGATCGTCACCAGTGGCAAAGATTCATTCATTGTCGGCGCCGATATCACCGAGTTCGTCGACAACTTCAAGTTGCCGGAAGCTGAGCTGGTCGCCGGCAATCTGGAAGCGAACAGAATTTTCAGTGATTTCGAAGACCTGAACGTGCCGACTGTCGTGGCAATCAACGGTATCGCGTTGGGCGGCGGTCTGGAAATGTGCCTGGCCGCAGACTATCGAGTCATGGCCAGCAGCGCTCGCGTCGGTCTGCCCGAGGTCAAGCTGGGCCTGTACCCGGGTTTCGGCGGCACCGTGCGTCTGCCACGCATCATTGGTGCCGACAACGCAATCGAGTGGATTGCCTCGGGTAAGGAAAACGCTGCGGAAGACGCTCTCAAGGTCGGTGCCGTGGACGCAGTGGTAGCGCCCGACAAGCTGCAGGCCGCCGCCCTTGATTTGATCCAGCGCGCCATTTCCGGCGAGTTCGATTACAAGGCCAAGCGTCAGCCGAAGCTGGACAAGCTCAAGCTCAATGCCATCGAACAGATGATGGCATTCGAAACCGCCAAGGGCTTCGTCGCAGGTCAGGCCGGCCCGAACTATCCGGCCCCGGTCGAAGCCATCAAGACCATCCAGAAAGCCGCCAACTTCGGTCGTGACAAGGCGCTGGAGATCGAAGCCGCCGGTTTCGTGAAAATGGCCAAGACTGCTGCCGCGCAGAGTCTGATCGGCCTGTTCCTGAACGATCAGGAACTGAAAAAGAAAGCCAAGGGCTACGACAAGATTGCCAAGGACGTGAAGCAGGCGGCCGTGCTGGGCGCCGGGATCATGGGCGGCGGCATCGCCTATCAGTCGGCAGTCAAAGGCACGCCGATCCTGATGAAGGATATCCGCGAAGAAGCCATTCAACTGGGTCTGAACGAAGCGTCCAAACTGCTTGGCGGTCGCCTGGAGAAAGGTCGTCTGACCGCAGCGAAGATGGCCGAAGCGCTTAACGCCATTCGTCCTACGCTGTCCTACGGCGATTTCGGCAATGTCGATCTGGTCGTCGAAGCAGTCGTCGAGAACCCCAAGGTCAAGCAGGCGGTACTGGCCGAAGTCGAAGCCAACGTGGGTGAAAACACCATTCTGGCGTCCAACACCTCGACCATCTCGATCAGCCTGCTGGCCCAGGCCCTCAAGCGCCCGGAAAATTTCGTCGGCATGCACTTCTTCAACCCGGTGCACATGATGCCGCTGGTGGAAGTGATCCGTGGCGAGAAATCCAGTGAAGAAGCGGTCGCCACGACCGTTGCCTACGCCAAGAAAATGGGCAAGAACCCGATCGTGGTCAACGACTGCCCGGGCTTTCTGGTCAACCGCGTGCTGTTCCCGTATTTCGGTGGTTTCGCCAGACTGGTCAGTGCGGGCGTGGATTTTGTGCGCATCGACAAGGTCATGGAGAAATTCGGCTGGCCGATGGGCCCTGCCTACCTGATGGACGTGGTCGGTATCGACACCGGCCACCACGGTCGTGACGTCATGGCCGAAGGTTTCCCTGATCGCATGAAAGATGATCGTCGCTCTGCGATCGATGCTCTGTACGACGCCAAGCGCCTCGGGCAGAAGAACGGCAAGGGTTTCTACGCGTACGAGACCGACAAGAAGGGCAAGCCCAAGAAGGTCAATGACCCGGCAGTGCTGGATGTGCTCAAGCCGATTGTCTACGAGCAGCGCGAAGTCAGCGATGAAGACATCGTTAACTGGATGATGATCCCGCTGTGCCTGGAAACGGTCCGCTGCCTGGAAGACGGCATTGTCGAAACCGCTGCCGAGGCTGACATGGGCCTGATCTACGGTATCGGTTTCCCTCCGTTCCGTGGCGGCGCGCTGCGCTACATCGATTCCATCGGTGTTGCCGAATTCGTTGCCCTGGCTGACCAATACGCCGAACTGGGTGCCCTGTATCAACCGACCGCGAAGCTGCGTGAGATGGCCGCCAATGGCCAGAGCTTCTTCGGTCAAGCGTCTTCCGAGGAATGAACCAATGAGCCTTAATCCAAGAGACGTCGTGATTGTCGACTTCGGTCGCACCCCGATGGGCCGCTCCAAGGGCGGCATGCACCGCAACACCCGCGCCGAAGATATGTCCGCGCACCTGATCAGCAAATTGCTCGAGCGCAACAACAAGGTCGACCCGGCTGAAGTCGAGGACGTGATCTGGGGTTGCGTCAACCAGACCCTGGAGCAGGGCTGGAACATCGCGCGCATGGCGTCATTGCTGACCCAGATCCCGCACACCTCGGCCGCCCAGACGGTAAGCCGTCTTTGTGGTTCGTCCATGAGCGCGCTGCACACGGCTGCTCAGGCAATCATGACCAACAACGGTGATGTGTTCGTCATCGGCGGCGTCGAGCACATGGGCCATGTCAGCATGATGCATGGTGTTGACCCGAACCCGCACATGTCCCTGCACGCTGCCAAGGCCTCCGGCATGATGGGCCTGACCGCCGAAATGCTCGGAAAAATGCACGGCATCACCCGCGAGCAGCAGGACGCGTTCGGTCTGCGTTCCCACCAGTTGGCGCACAAGGCGACGCTGGAAGGCAAGTTCAAGGACGAAATCATCCCGATGCAGGGCTATGACGAGAACGGTTTCCTCAAGGTCTTCGACTACGATGAAACCATCCGTCCGGACACCACCCTGGAAAGTCTGGCGGCACTCAAGCCTGCGTTCAATCCAAAAGGTGGCACCGTGACTGCCGGTACGTCCTCGCAGATCACTGACGGTGCGTCGTGCATGATCGTCATGTCGGCCCAGCGTGCCCAGGACCTCGGCATCCAGCCGCTGGCGGTGATCCGTTCGATGGCGGTGGCCGGCGTCGACCCCGCAATCATGGGCTATGGTCCGGTTCCAGCCACCCAGAAAGCGCTCAAGCGCGCCGGCCTGAGTATTGCCGATATCGACTTCTTCGAGCTCAACGAAGCCTTCGCTGCACAGGCCTTGCCGGTGTTGAAAGATTTGAAAGTGCTCGACAAGATGAACGAGAAGGTTAACCTGCACGGCGGCGCCATCGCTCTTGGGCATCCTTTCGGGTGTTCCGGTGCACGCATCTCCGGCACTTTGCTCAATGTCATGAAGCAAAATGGCGGCACCTTCGGTGTGTCGACCATGTGTATTGGTCTGGGTCAGGGCATCGCGACCGTTTTCGAACGCGTCTGATTCCCGAGTGTGATGCGAGCCGGGGCTTGGTGCCCCGGCTTTTGTTTTTTGAAAAAATGGTTTCAGGCAAATTTTTTGGACGTGTTACAAGGGGACCGCAACATGCAACTGCAACCAGGGCTCTATCGCCATTACAAGGGGCCGCACTACCGGGTTTTCAGCGTTGCAAAACATTCCGAAACCGAAGAGGAAGTCGTGTTTTATCAGGCTTTGTACGGCGATTTCGGCATGTGGGTACGTCCCTTGAGCATGTTTCTGGAGTCGGTCGAGGTTGACGGCGAGCACGTCCCGCGCTTTGCTCTGGTTGAGGCTGAACCCAGCCTGTTTTCCCGAACGTGAGAGGCGATTGCACAACAGGCTGTGCTTGACCTCACCTTGTAGCCACTATATATAGCGTGGCCTTTACAAGCTCCTCACTGTCTTTCATCTAGTATTCAGGAATTTTCTGATCCATGGGCAAATCGCTGGTCATCGTGGAATCCCCGGCTAAGGCCAAGACCATCAACAAGTATTTGGGCAACCAGTACGTGGTGAAGTCGAGTATCGGCCATATCCGAGACCTGCCCACCAGCGGTTCGGCGAGTGCCGCCAAAGATCCTGCCGCCAAGCGTGGCAAGGCTGCTGCGGGCGAAGGCCCGGTACTGACGCCGAAAGAAAAGGCGCAACGCCAGCTGGTCTCGCGCATGGGAGTCGATCCGGAACACGGCTGGAAAGCCAAGTACGAGATCCTCCCCGGCAAGGAAAAGGTCATTGAAGAGCTGCGCAAGCTCGCCAAGGATGCCGACATCATCTATCTCGCGACGGACTTGGACCGCGAAGGGGAAGCCATTGCCTGGCACCTGCGCGAAGCCATCGGTGGGGATGACAGCCGTTACAAGCGCGTGGTGTTCAACGAAATCACCAAGAAAGCCATTCAGGAAGCGTTTTCCAAGCCAGGCGAACTGGATATTGCCCGGGTCAACGCACAGCAGGCGCGTCGCTTCCTCGACCGCGTCGTCGGCTACATGGTCTCGCCACTGCTCTGGCAGAAGGTCGCCCGCGGCTTGTCCGCCGGACGTGTGCAGTCGGTCGCAGTAAAACTGGTGGTCGAACGCGAACGTGAAATCCGTGCGTTCAACCCTGAGGAATACTGGGAGATCCATGCCGATCTGGGCACCGCCAAGGGCGCCAATGTGCGTTTCGAAGTGGCGCGTGAAAACGGCGAAGCGTTCAAGCCGCTGAATGAAACCCAGGCCATGGCCGCCCTTGAAAAGCTCAAGGCGTCCAGCTACAGCATCGTCAAGCGTGAAGACAAGCCGACCAGCAGCAAGCCATCGGCGCCGTTCATCACCTCGACCCTGCAGCAGGCGGCGAGCAATCGTCTGGGCTTCGGCGTGAAGAAGACCATGATGATGGCTCAGCGCTTGTACGAAGCGGGCTACATCACTTACATGCGTACCGACTCGACCAACCTGTCGGCTGATGCCGTCAGCATGGCGCGTGACTACATCGAAACCGAATTCGGCAAGAAGTACCTGCCGGAGTCGCCTAACGTCTACAGCAGCAAGGAAGGCGCGCAAGAAGCGCACGAAGCGATTCGTCCTTCCGACGTCAACACTCATCCGAGCAAACTGACCGGGATGGAGCGTGACGCCGAGCGGCTTTACGAGTTGATCTGGCGTCAGTTCGTGGCCTGCCAGATGCTGCCTGCGCAATACCTGTCGACCACCGTCACGGTCGCCGCGAGCGATTTCGAGCTGCGTGCCAAGGGCCGCATCCTGAAATTCGACGGTTATACCCGCGCGCTGCCGCAGATGGCCAAGCCGGGCGATGACGATGTTCTGCCGGACATGGCGCAGGGCGAGACCCTGAAACTGAACAAGATCGACCCGAGCCAGCACTTCACCAAGCCGCCTGCGCGTTACTCGGAAGCGAGCCTGGTCAAGGAGATGGAAAAACGTGGCATCGGCCGTCCGTCGACTTATGCAGCGATCATTTCGACCATCCAGGACCGTGGCTACGTGGCGTTGCATAACCGCCGCTTCTACTCGGAAAAGATGGGCGACATCGTCACCGGACGTCTGTCCGAAAGCTTTTCCAATCTGATGGACTATGGCTTTACCGCGGGGATGGAAGAGAACCTCGACGACGTGGCCCAGGGTGAGCGCGACTGGAAAAACGTGCTGGACGAGTTCTACGGCGATTTCCGCAAAAAGCTCGACGTGGCCGAGGCTGCCGATGGCGGCATGCGCGCCAACCAGCCGGTGATGACCGATATCCCGTGCAAGGTGTGCGGTCGTCCAATGCAGATCCGTACCGCCTCGACGGGCGTTTTCCTGGGTTGCTCCGGTTACAGCCTGCCACCCAAGGAACGCTGCAAGGCGACCGTCAATCTGACTCCTGGCGACGAAATTGCCGACGATGATGAGGGTGAGTCCGAGTCGCGGGTTCTGCGCGGCAAGCATCGCTGCCCGATCTGCAGCACGGCGATGGACGCCTACCTGCTGGACGAGAAGCACAAGCTGCATATCTGCGGCAATAACCCTGATTGCACGGGTTACGAGATCGAGGAAGGCACTTACCGCATCAAAGGCTATGAAGGTCCGAGCCTGGAATGTGACAAGTGTGGCAGCGAGATGCAGCTCAAGACCGGCCGTTTCGGCAAGTTCTTCGGCTGCACCAATCCGGATTGCAAGAACACCCGCAAACTGCTGAAAAGCGGTGACGCGGCGCCGCCGAAGATGGACCCGGTAAAAATGCCGGAGCTCAAGTGCGACAAGGTTGACGATACCTACATCCTGCGTGATGGGGCTTCGGGCCTGTTCCTGGCCGCCAGCCAGTTCCCGAAGAATCGCGAAACCCGCGCACCGCTGGTCATCGAAATCGCTCCGCACAAGGACGAAATCGATCCCAAGTATCACTTCCTTTGCGAAGCGCCGAAGAAGGATCCGGACGGTCGTCCAGCAGTGATCCGCTACAGCCGCAAGACCAAAGAGCAATATGTCCAGACCGAAGTAGAAGGCAAGCCTACCGGCTGGCGTGCGTTCTACGACGGCAGCGCATGGAAGGTTGAAGACAAGCGTTGATCGCAAGCGCCTGGCTCACGTGAGCCGGGCGCTGTTTTCGATAGGCGTTCGCCTGTTTCGCCGTACTGTCCAGGCGCCGCAGGCTATGCTGTTCTCTATCCCATCGTTATGGAGAGTGTCGCCATGGCTCATGAGCTCTATACCCGTACCAACCAGAAAATCTATTTCGCAGGGCTCTCGCTCGAAGCGTTGGGCAGGGCGGAGAAGGGGCAGGCGGTGAACTCTCCTGCGTTGTTGCAGGCAGAGCGCGAGTCAGCACTGTTTCATCTGTATGGTGCGCTGTTGGGCCTGTGTCACGAGATCGCCGGCTATTACCGTCTGCCGCAAGCCGGTGCGCGCCGTGCGGAAGAATTGTTGACGCAGGAAGTGCTGAACGCCATCGCCATTCCCGAAATGGCCGAGCTGGTAGAACTCGCCCAGAGTCGCCAGACGTGGCTTGCGCAATTACTGGCGGCCTATAACGCGTTGTATGAGCCACCGCGTGCGCCGAAAAAGCTCAAGGGTGATGTTACGCAGCCGATGATACAGGCAGTGAACCTGGACGCCGAGCTGGAGTCTGAACTCTCACGTGAAGAGCTCGAAAATTGGCGTCAACAACTCAAAGGGTTGGCCATCCGTTTTCGTGAAGGCCTGAGCGAGTGCTGAAAACCAATGAAGTAAGGGCTGGCAGGCTGTTACAATGCCGGCTTATCGCGGAGTAACTGTACCAATGCCTACCTCTTTCCTGGAAATTGTCGAACTACCTGACGGACGTATCGAGCTGCGTCGTGCCGATGACGAGGGTTCTTTGGTAACGCTTGATTTTTCTGCGGATGCCAAAGCGTTCATGCAAGGTCAGCATGTCGAAGTCGCCAAAGCCATGTTGAGTGTGGGTGTGCAGATGGCTGGCCGCCTGGCTGAAGGCGAAGTCGAAAAGGATGATGTGCCTCACGTTCTTCACTGATCGAGGGCTGGGTCTCAGCCCAGCCGGATGTTCAGGCTTTGCGCTTCCCCGATTTTTGCTGCACTGATCAATTGCTGACGCGCTATGGCGCCCAGCGGGTTGATCCAGCTCACCACCGTATGGCTACGGCCCAGTCGAAGTGCTTCGCGAGTCAGCTCCAGTACGCTTTGCGTGCCGCGTGGCTGCAGAAGAAGAATCCGCTCCCTGTTCAGCCCGGCATCGCGTAGCCATGTCTGCGTCAGGCTGGATGGCGGTGCGATCAGTGTCAGCCAGCGCGCATCCAGTTCCTCGCTCAGTTCCCGAAGGATGGGCGCCAGAAGGTTGAGGCAGTTCCCAGCGGCACCTCGCAATGACAGTTCACTGAAGGGCTCTGGTTCACCGCCCCATGGCGTTTCGACTGCATCTGTGAGCAGCGGGGCGATGGGCTGAGCCAGAAACGCCTCGAACAGCGGCAATTGCGATTGCGGTGCTTGATGGAACTGCATAACGTCTCCTTAGCGGCGAATGACGCCGACGCTCAAACCTTCGATCACCAGTTCCTGATCCTTGAGATCGACCTCGATGGGTGCGAAATCAGGGTTTTCCGCCAGCAGCCAGACCTTGCTGCCTTCACGCTTGAAACGCTTGACGGTCACTTCATCGCCTATCCGGGCAACCACGATCTGGCCGTTGCGGGCCTCGCGCGTGGTGTGCACGGCAAGCAGATCGCCATCCAGAATACCGACGTCCTTCATGCTCATGCCATGAACGCGCAACAGGTAATTGGCGCTGGGGTGGAAGAAGGACGGGTTGATGTTGCAGGACTCTTCGATGTGTTGCTGAGCCAGGATCGGTGCACCTGCTGCAACGCGGCCGATGACTGGCAGGCTGCTGTCATCCGGCCGCGCTTCGAAGCCGGGGATGCGAATGCCGCGTGAAGCACCTGGAGTCATTTCGATGGCGCCTTTACGCGCCAGGGCTTTCAAGTGCTCTTCCGCCGCGTTGGGCGATTTGAAGCCCAGCTCCTGAGCGATTTCCGCACGTGTCGGCGGGAACCCGTTGTCTTCCAGGCAGCGTTTGATGAAACCCAGGATTTCAGCCTGGCGTGGCGTCAGTTTGATCATGAGGGGCGCTCTGGCTTTTTATACAGTGACTGGGATTATATACAGTGAAGGCGCGTTGGCAATCATCCATTTCATTTTCGCTGCCGAGCGGTGGCCAACCCACGCAGCACCTCCCGTCAAAAACCTCGGCAATACCTGAGGTTTGTCATTTAACATCCATCATCGTGACTGTTCGGCCACAAAATGAACGGGCCGACTTGACAACCGAGGCGTTTGATACGTATGTTTCAAACGTTCGTTTGTTAGGCAGAGAGCCATGGCCCAGTCGGAAACCGTTGAACGCATTCTTGATGCTGCAGAGCAGTTGTTTGCAGAGAAAGGCTTTGCCGAAACGTCCTTGCGTCTTATCACCAGCAAGGCGTCGGTCAATCTGGCTGCAGTGAATTATCACTTCGGCTCGAAGAAGGCGTTGATTCAGGCCGTGTTCTCGCGTTTTCTGGGACCGTTCTGCATCAGTCTCGATCGCGAACTGGAACGCCGCCAGGCAAAACCCGAACACAAGCCAAGCCTTGAGGAACTGCTGGAGATTCTCGTCGAGCAGGCGCTTGTGGTGCAGCCGCGCAGCGGTAACGACCTGTCGATCTTCATGCGCCTGCTGGGGCTTGCCTTCAGTCAGAGCCAGGGCCACCTGCGCCGCTACCTCGAAGACATGTACGGCAAGGTGTTCCGTCGCTACATGACGCTGGTCAACGAAGCCGCGCCGCGCATTCCGCCCATCGAGCTGTTCTGGCGCGTGCACTTCATGCTCGGCGCTGCGGCGTTCAGCATGTCCGGCATCAAGGCGTTGCGCGCCATTGCCGAGACCGATTTCGGCGTCAATACTTCCATCGAGCAGGTCATGCGCCTGATGGTGCCGTTCCTGGCCGCCGGCATGCGCGCCGACACCGGGGTCAGCGACCCTGCGATGATCGCCGCCCAGCTAAGGCCGCGGACCAAGAGCAGCACCAGCACACCTGCGGTCGCCAAGGCCTGAAGCCTCTTCCCTGGATCACGCTGTACCGGCGTGTCGGATTGCGTCGGGCTTCAGGATCAAGCACCATGCCCGGATTGTGAACGAGCACTGGTGTGTAAGGGTTTTTCTATGAGTTCTGGCCTGCAAGGCTCCCTGATGGTCGATGTCGCCGGCACCTGGCTGACCAGCGAAGACCGTCAGTTTTTGCGTCAGCCCGAAGTGGGCGGTTTGATCATCTTTGCCCGAAACATCGAGCATCCCCGTCAGGTTCGTGAGTTGAGCGCCGCGATTCGTGCCGTGCGCCCGGACCTGCTGCTGGCCGTCGATCAGGAGGGCGGCAGGGTGCAGCGCCTGCGTGAGGGCTTCGTGCGCCTGCCGCCGATGCGCGCCATCGCCGACAAGCCTGACGCCGAGCTTCTGGCTGAACACTGTGGCTGGCTGATGGCGACCGAAGTGCTGGCGGTCGGACTGGACCTGAGCTTCGCTCCGGTGCTGGACCTCGACTATCAGCGCAGCGCTGTGGTCGGCACGCGTTCGTTCGAAGGCGATCCGCAGCGTGCGGCGTTGCTGGCGGGGGCGTTCATTCGTGGGATGAACGCTGCAGGCATGGCTGCCACCGGCAAGCATTTCCCAGGCCATGGCTGGGCTGAAGCCGATTCTCATGTGGCTATCCCGAATGACGAGCGTAGCCTGGAAGAGATTCGCGCCAGTGATCTGGTGCCGTTTGCTCGTCTGAGTCAGCAGCTGGCTGCAGTGATGCCGGCGCATGTCATCTACCCGAAGGTCGATTCGCAGCCTGCCGGTTTTTCAAGGCGCTGGCTGCAGGACATTCTGCGCGACGAACTGCAATTTGACGGTGTTATTTTCAGCGACGACCTGTCTATGGCCGGCGCTCATGTCGTCGGTGATGCAGCCAGCCGTATCGAGGCGGCGCTGACAGCCGGATGCGACATGGGCCTGGTGTGCAACGACCGGGCGGCCGCAGAGCTTGCGCTGGGCGCTGCGCAGCGTCTGAAGGTCAAGCCTTCGCCACGTATCGTGCGTATGCGCGGTCAGGCGTCGGCCAGCACCGACTACCGGCAACACCCGCGCTGGCAGGCCGCGCTCCAGGCTCTGCGCGCTGCTCAACTGATCGATTAAGGATTTGCGATGACTGTTTACGCGATTATTGGCGGTACTGGCCTGACCCAGCTCGAGGGCCTGAATATTCGGCAATCCCTGCCGATGAACACCCCTTATGGCGCACCGTCCGGCGAAATCCAGATCGGCGACTATGCCGGTCGTGAAGTGATGTTTCTGGCGCGCCACGGCCACCCGCACCGCTTGCCGCCGCATCAGGTTAACTACCGGGCCAATATCTGGGCGCTCAAGCAGGCGGGTGCCGAAGCGATTCTTGCGGTCAACGCAGTCGGTGGCATTCATCCGGCCATGGGCACCGGGCATTTCTGTGTGCCGCATGATCTGGTCGACTACACCAGCGGTCGTCAGCACACGTTTTTTGCCGATGACCTGGAAGCGGTCACGCACATCGACTTCAGCTATCCGTACAGCGAAGCGCTGCGTGCCCGGCTGATTGCGGCATTGGCGGCCGAGGGATGCGCGTTCTCCGATCGGGGCGTCTATGCCTGCACCCAGGGACCGCGTCTGGAGACTGTTGCCGAAATCATTCGCCTGGAACGTGATGGTTGCGACATCGTCGGCATGACTGGCATGCCAGAAGCCGCGCTGGCGCGTGAACTGGAGCTTGAATACGCCTGCCTGGCGCTGGTGGTCAATCCGGCAGCGGGCAAATCGACGACCGTCATTACCATGGCGGAAATCGAACAGGCCCTGCACGACGGGATGGGCAAGGTGAAAGCCACGCTTGCCCGGGTCCTGTCAGCGTCCTGAGTTACAGCATGCGCTTTAGGGTATTGTCCTTGCGCACCAGGTGATGCCAGAGCGCAGCGATCACATGCAGGCCGATGACATAGTAGAAGATCGAGCCCAGCAACTTGTGCACGTCTTCGAACGTTTCGGCCAGGTGGTCCGAGGTGGCCAGCGGCCAGGGAATCTGCAGGTCGGTGAGGGGGATGGGCAGTGCGCCTTTTTCAACCATCACCGTCAGCAGGCCCAGTAAAGGCTGGGCAAACAGGAACGCATACAGCGCGTAATGGGTCAGGGTTGCGACGATGCGCAACGCCCCTTCAAGCGGCGGTGTAATGCCGGGTGGACTATGACGTCGACGCTCGGCGGCACGGAAGAACGCCATGATCAGAATCACAATGCCGACCCAGTAGTGGCTCTGCACGACCAGCAAGCGGTATTCCGAGCCCTTGCTGAACTGAGTGCGGCTCAGAATCAGGGTGTAGGCCAGCACGATCAGAATGGCCATGACCCAGTGCAGCCATCTGGCCCGGGCGGTGTAGCGTTGAGAAGTCGATGTATCCACGGTTGGATTCCTTGTCTCTTTTTTTGCAGGGCTGGTAGACAGCTTAGGCTGTCGATCGGGCGCCTGCGTTTCATGTTGGCCTGATTTTTTTCACGTGCCTCTCCGGCCACTAAATATGGCAAATACACAGCACGTGAAATACGCGACGGAACCTGTGCCCACGGGTGGCTTCATATGCCGTGAATATTCACCCGGGAGCAAGTCTTGACCAGTGCCAATCCGCCTGTCGGCCCAGCGACACCAGTGTCCGCCAGTGTTTCATTGAATGTACTGACCATGAACATGCACATGGGCTTTGGCATTTTCAATCGCCGCTTCATTCTGCCGGAGTTGCGTGAAGCTGTGCGCACGGTATCGGCTGATATCGTGTTTCTTCAGGAAGTGCACGGGGAGCATCAGAGCCACGCGCGCAGAGTCAAGGACTGGCCGACGATTTCGCAGTACGAGTTTCTGGCCGACAGCATGTGGAGTGATTTTGCCTACGGCCGCAACGCGGTGTACCCGGATGGCGATCATGGCAATGCGTTGCTGTCCAAGTACCCGATCATCCAGCATGAAAACCTCGATATTTCCATTCATGGCACCGAGCAGCGCGGCTTGTTGCACTGCATTCTCGAGGTGCCACACGCGGGCCGGGTGCATGCGGTCTGTGTGCACCTGGGGCTGCGTGAAAGCCATCGGCGTCAGCAGCTCAAACTGCTTAACGAGCTGATGGCACGTATTCCCGAGGGCGAGCCTGTCATCGTTGCCGGTGACTTCAATGACTGGCGCCAGCGCGCCGATGCATCGCTGCAGGGCAGTGGGCTGCACGAGGTTTTCGTCGAGCGCTTCGGCGCACCGGCCAAAAGCTTTCCGGCCCGTTGGCCCTTGCTCTGCCTGGACCGGATCTATGTTCGCAATGCAACGTCGCACCGGCCGAAAGTGTTGTCTAGCCGACCGTGGTCCCACCTTTCCGATCATGCACCGTTGGCGGTGGAGTTGACCTTATGAGCAATGCGACAGGGCAGTGGCGTGACGGCAACTCGGTAGAGTTGCTGATCAATGGCGAGGATTTCTACGCCCGGGTATTCGAGTGCATACGTGCCGCGCGCAAAGAGGTGCTGATCGAAACCTTCATCATTTTTGAAGACCGGATCGGCGAGAGTCTGCAACAGGCGTTGCTCGAAGCCGCCGCGAATGGCGCTAAGGTGGTCGTCACAGTGGATGACTATGGCACTTCGGACCTGAGTTCGACGTTTGTCAAAACCATGATCGACGCCGGTATCCAGATCCAGCTGTTCGATCCGCGCCCGCGGTTCATGGGCATGCGCACCAACCTGTTTCGCCGTCTGCACCGCAAGGTGGTGGTGATCGACGGCGAACTGGGCTTCATCGGCGGCATCAACTACAGCGTCGATCATATGACCGACACCGGGGTGACGGCCAAACAGGACTACGCCGTTCTGGTCCGCGGACCGATTGTTGGCGATATTCACCACAGCGCGTTGAATATGCTCAGCAAGGTCGTTCGTGAAAAGTTGCCGCCCGTTGCACTCAAGCTGGACCGCGCCGGTGACGCCAGCATGCTGCTCGCCGAGCGTGACAATGACGAGCACAGCACCGATATCGAAGAGCAGTACCTGGAGGCGATTCGTGCTGCGAAGCAACGCATCACCCTGGCCAATGCGTATTTTTACCCCAGCTACCGCTTTCTGCGTGAACTGCGCAATGCCTCACGGCGGGGCGTCAAGGTCACCCTGATTCTGCAAGGTCAGCCTGACATGCCGTTCGTGCGGGTCTGCTCGCGACTGACCTACACCTACCTGCTGCGCGATGGCGTGGCGATTCACGAATACAAGCAACGTGCATTGCACGGCAAGGTCGCGCTGATCGACCAGGACTGGTCCACCGTGGGCTCCAGCAATCTCGACCCGCTGAGCCTCGCGCTGAACCTGGAAGCCAACCTGTTCATTCGTGATCGCGCGCTCAATGAGCATCTGCAGAACCATCTGATGGAGCTTGCCGCTGCGCACAGCAAGCAGATGAGCCCCAAGGGGGCGGCGCGTGGCCAGTGGTGGCGTGCGCCGATGATCGTATTGAGTTTCTTTTTCCTGCGCCGTTTCCCGGCCATTGCCGGTTTGTTCCCGGTTCACGGAGTGCGCCTCAAGCCCCTGCGTGCCGGTGATGTAGTGCCCGAAGCGAAAGTGATCGAACAGCAGCAGAACAACCATCCGATGGACCAGGAGAAAACCCTATGACCCAAGCCACGCAGGCAGCGCCGCACAGTGCGCAGGGAACCAAGTGGAAGTGGGCAAAGCGGGCGTTCAATCTGTTTTTCTTCATCGCCGTCCCGGTTCTGCTGTTTATGCTGGTCAAGAAGCTTGACTGGCAAGAGGTGAAACAGGCGTTGGCGTCCTACAAGGCCAGCACCTTGGCCATCGCGGCGGCGGTGGCTTTTGCCAGCTACGCGACCTACTGTGGCTTTGACGTGTTGGCGCGTTATTACACCCGGCACACGTTGTCGATCAAGCAGATCGTGCCGGTGACGTTTGTCTGCTATGCGTTCAACCTCAACCTCAGTTCCTGGGTCGGCGGCATCGCCTTGCGTTACCGCCTGTATTCGCGACTCGGGCTGGACGTTTCGACCATCACGCGGATTCTCAGCCTGAGCCTGATTACCAACTGGCTGGGCTACATGCTGCTGGCCGGTTTTGTGTTTTCGATGCGCTTTCTGGAGTTGCCCAAAGAGTGGTCGATCGGCACCACGACCCTGCAACTGATCGGCTTCGGACTGTTGGCGGTGTGTTTTGCCTATCTGTTGGCCTGCCGGTTTTCGAAGAAACGCTCATGGACCATCCGTGATCAGGAATTCAATCTGCCGTCGATGAAGCAGGCCCTGATGCAGGCCAGTCTGGGCGCGCTGAACTGGTCGTTGATGGCCGCGGTGATTTACACCCTGCTGCCGGACAAGGCGTTTTATCCGGCGATTCTCGGTGTGTTGCTGATCAGCAGCATCGCCGGAGTGATCACTCACATTCCAGCAGGCCTCGGCGTGCTCGAGACCGTGTTCATCACCTTGCTGGCGCACCAGTTCTCCAAGGGCAGCCTGCTCGCAGCGTTGATCGGCTACCGCGCGATCTACTTCCTGCTGCCGTTGCTGCTGGCACTGGTGGTGTATCTGGTCCTGGAAAAACGCGCGAAGAAGATGGGCGAGAAGAACCAGCAGCGCATGGGCGAGGAAGCCAAATCCTGAGGGCTCAGCCCTCAGTCATCAAAGCCGACCTGCTCGTGTATTTCGTCGACCTTGAGTTCCAGACGATACGCCACGGCAATGAACAGCGCCTGGCACAGGCATAGCGTGGCGCTCAGCGAGCGGAAGGCGAACGAGCTGCCCTCGTTGACCAGCAACACCGAGTTGGCGCGCTTGGCCAGCGGCGACAGGTTGCTGTCGGTGATAATCAGCGTCTTGGCCTGATGGTGCTGGGCGATGCGCAAGCAGTGCTGGGTCTCCTTGCCATAGGGCGTGAAGCTGATGGCAATCACCAGGTCATTGGCGCGCACACTGCGCATTTGCTCGCGATAGCTGCCCCCCAGGCCGGAGATCAGATGAATGCGCTTGTTGGTGTGTTGCAGGTTGTAGACCAGATAATCAGCCACCGCGAACGAGCGGCGCACGCCCACCACATAGATGTTGTCGGCGTTGACCACCAGGTCCACGGCTTTTTCGAATTCATCGTCATCCAGCTCGACACTCAGGCGTTCCAGGCCGGAGAGGGTGGCGCTGACGCATTCGCGTGCCAGATCGCCTGCATTGGCCTTCTGTGACTTGTTGGCGATCAGGCTGCGGATACGCTGCTGGTAATTCTGCACCGGCGTGGTCTTGTGCGTATAAGCCTCGCGAAACAACGCCTGCATCTCGCTGAAACCGCTGAACCCGAAACGCTGGGAAAATCGCACGATGGCCGAAGGGTGGACTTCGCACTCGCGGGCGATGTCACTGATCCGGTCAACCATGATCCGGTCGCTCTGCTGGCTCATATAGCTGGCAATCCGTTTGAGCTGGCGCGGCAGTCCTTCATATTCATCAGTGATCAGCCGCAACAAGCCTTCGGCACTGTTCGGTGGCATGTCGACGCTCGTCCCGGGCAGAGTGGGCTGATCGGCGCTGGTCATATTCAAATCCTTTCTGCTTGTTCTTTTTCAGGGCAACGGCGTGCACAGCACGATCGTTGTGGGCCTGACGGTGGAGGCTGCCTTGGGGCAGGAACGACGACTATATCCTACCCGCCTGCGCAGTGTGCCAGCACTTGAGTGGCTGTATGGAAAAAATATTCCACTAAAAATAATTATAGAAAAAATATTGATTGATGTGTCTTGACGTTTTACGCTGCATTCACAAAGCAGCGTGTACACATGATGCAAGCGCTGCAGGCTGATAAAAATAACAGGAGCCACCATGGGCCAGACACGCTTTGCCACTGGGCGTCAGTTGGATCTGATTTGCCTCGGACGCCTGGGCGTCGACCTTTATGCGCAACAAGTGGGGGCGCGACTCGAAGACGTTTCCAGTTTCGCCAAGTACCTGGGCGGCTCGTCGGCCAATATTGCCTTCGGCACGGCCAGGCTCGGGCTCAGGTCAGCCATGCTCAGCAGGGTCGGCGATGATCACATGGGCCGCTTTCTGGTCGAGTCCCTGGCTCGCGAAGGCTGTGATGTCAGCGCCATCAAGCGCGACCCCGAGCGCCTGACGGCGATGGTGCTGCTAGGGCTGAAGGATCGCGAAACCTTCCCCCTGGTGTTCTACCGTGAGAACTGCGCTGACATGGCCCTGCGCGCCGAGGACATCGACGAGCAGCAGATTGCCTCGAGCAAGGCGCTGCTGATCACCGGCACGCATTTCTCCACTGATCAGGTGTTCAAGGCCAGCAGCCAGGCGCTCGACTATGCCGAGAAGCATGACGTCAAACGCGTGCTGGATATCGACTACCGCCCGGTGCTCTGGGGGCTGGCAGGCAAGGCCGATGGCGAGACCCGGTTCGTTGCCGATCAGAAGGTCAGCCAGCATGTGCAGCGCATCCTGCCGCGTTTCGACCTGATCGTCGGCACTGAAGAAGAATTTCAGATTGCCGGCGGTTCGACCGATTTGCTCGCGGCCCTGCGCAAGGTGCGTGAACTGACGGCCGCAACGCTGGTGGTCAAGCTCGGCCCGCAAGGCTGCACGGTGATTCACGGGGCCATTCCTGCGCGGCTGGAAGAGGGCGCCATCTACCCCGGCGTGCAGGTCGAAGTGCTCAACGTGCTCGGTGCGGGCGATGCGTTCATGTCCGGTTTTCTCAGCGGCTGGCTCAAGGAGGCCAGCGACGAACGCTGCTGCCAGCTGGCCAATGCCTGTGGCGGGCTGGTGGTGTCGCGGCACGCCTGTGCGCCCGCCATGCCGACCCCGGCCGAACTCGATTACCTGTTCAACAGCCCTGAACCCATTACTCGCCCTGATCAGGATGTCGCTCTGCAACGGCTGCATCAGGTCAGCGTGCCGCGCAAGCAGTGGCGGCAGTTGTTCATCTTTGCCTTCGATCATCGCGGCCAGTTGGTCGAACTGGCGCAACAGGCCGGGCGTGATCTTCGCAGCATCAGCCAGCTCAAGCAGCTGTTCGTGCAGGCGGTCGAGCGGGTCGAAGCCGACCTGCGCAAGCGCGGCATCGAAGCCGATGTCGGACTGCTTGCCGACCAGCGCTTCGGTCAGGATTCACTCAACGCCGCGACCGGTCGCGGCTGGTGGGTGGCGCGTCCGGTGGAAGTGCAGGGTTCAAGGCCGCTGGCCTTCGAGCACGGTCGCTCCATCGGCAGCAATCTGCTCGCCTGGCCGCAAGAGCAGATCATCAAGTGCCTGGTGCAATATCACCCCGATGACGAGCCGATGTTGCGCCTGGAGCAGGAAGCGCAGATCAAGGCGCTCTACGACGCTTCGAAAGTCAGCGGCCATGAGTTGCTGCTGGAAATCATCCCGCCCAAGGATCATCCGTCGCCTCATCCGGACGTGATGCTTCGCTCGCTGAAGCGTTTGTACAATCTGGGCATCTACCCGGCGTGGTGGAAGATCGAGGCGCAGAGCGCGCAGGTCTGGCAGCAACTGGACGAACTGATCCGACAACGCGATCCGTATTGCCGCGGCGTGGTGCTGCTCGGGCTCAATGCGCCTGTCGAAGAGCTCGCCGCCGGCTTTGCTGAAGCACGCCACAGCCGCGTCTGCCAGGGCTTTGCCGTCGGCCGGACAATATTCCGTGAGCCAAGCCGGGCCTGGATGGCCGGCGAAATAGACGATGCGACGCTGATCAGTCGGGTGCAGAGCACCTTCAACTGGTTGATCGAATCCTGGCGCGAAAGCCGCGCCTGATCGGTTCCGGGTTTCGACGTCACGACAACAACGTCGCGATAACAACAAAAAAGGTGCAGCCATGCCCGTTTCGACTTCCACACCCAGGATCCGCATCGGCATCAATCCGATCTCCTGGAGCAACGATGATTTGCCGGCCCTTGGCGGAGAAACCCCTCTGAGCACGGCGCTGAGCGAAGGCAAAGCCATTGGCTACGAGGGCTTCGAGCTCAACGGCAAGTTTCCGAAAGATGCCAAGGGCGTCGGTGATGTATTGCGGCCCCATGATCTGGCGCTGGTGTCCGGCTGGTACTCCAGCCGCCTGGCGCGGCGTTCTGTGGCCGAGGAGATCGAAGCCATCACTGCGCATGTGCAACTGCTCGCCGAAAATGGCGCTTCGGTGCTGGTGTATGGCGAGGTGGCCGACTCGATTCAGGGGCAGCGTATTCCGCTGGTCGAACGACCACGTTTTCACACCGATGCCGCCTGGCATGAGTACGCAGAAAAATTGACCGAGCTGGCGCGTTTTACCCTGTCTCGAGGCGTGCGCCTGGCGTATCACCACCACATGGGCGCCTACGTCGAGTCGCCGCAGGATATAGACCGGCTGATGGCGCTGACCGGTGAAGAAGTCGGGCTGCTGTTCGATTCCGGGCATTGCTACATGGGCGGTGGCGACCCTCTTCAGGTGTTGAGCAAGCACATCCAGCGTATCTGTCATGTGCATTTCAAGGATGTGCGCAAGCCGGTGGTGCAACTGGCGCGCAACAATCTGTGGAGCTTTCCGGACTGCATCATCAACGGCACTTTCACGGTGCCGGGCGATGGCGACATCGACTTCTCGGCGCTGCTCAAGGTGTTACTGCAGGCCGATTACAGCGGCTGGCTGGTGGTCGAGGCCGAACAGGACCCCGCCGTAGCGCCGAGCTATGTGTACGCCCAAAAGGGCTATGACACGTTGCGCCAGCTGCTGGCCGATGCACGATAAGGAGGAATGAATCATGAATCTGCTGACCAAGAGTAAATCCACTGGCCGCGACGTCGTAGCGCTGGCCCCCGGTTCACTGGAATACGTGAGCTTCGCCGCCTACCGCCTGGAGTCCGGAGAAAGCCTGCCGCTGAGCGCAGGAGAAAACGAGCTGTGCGTGGTCCTGCTGACCGGGCACGCCAGCGTCAGTGGTGAAGCGCCGGGGCAGGGCGTTTTCAACTGGGAAAACATCGGCGACCGGCAAACGGTGTTCGAAGAGAAATCGCCATTCGCGGTCTACCTGCCGCCGCATAGCCAGGCGCAGTTTGTCGCACGCGGCGCGGTACAGCTTGCCGTATGCACGGCGCCGGGCGATGCCGGCAAACATTTTCCGGCACGCCTGATCATGCCGGGCAGCATGAAGCGCAGCGTACGCGGCAAGGGCGCCAATACCCGTTATGTGTGCGACATATTGCCGGACAGCGAAGCGGCGCATTCGCTGCTGGTGGTCGAGGTGCGTACACCTTCCGGGCATTCCTCCAGTTACCCGCCGCACAAGCACGACCGGGACAACCTGCCGCACGAGAGCTTCCTCGAAGAAACCTACTATCACCAGGTCAACCCGCCGCAGGGTTTCGTTTTTCAGCGGGTGTACACCGACGATCGCAGCATCGATCAGGCCATGGCCGTGGAAAACAATGACCTGGTGACCGTGCCCAAGGGCTACCACCCGGTCTCCGTGCCCTATGGCTACGAATCCTGGTACCTGAACGTAATGGCCGGCCCGACGCGCGCCTGGCAGTTCCACAACGATCCGCAGCACAGCTGGCTGCTGGATCTCTGATTTCCCATTTTTGTTCTGGAGGCATGAGATGAACGAGTCACCGGTGATCGGCCACTACATCAACGGACACCTGAGCAATGGCGAAGGTGAACGTTACAGCGAGGTCTTCAACCCGGCAATCGGCACGGTTCAGGCGCGCGTTGCGCTGGCCAGCGTCAAGACTGTGGATGAAGCGGTTGCGGCGGCCATGTCGGCGTTTCCGGCCTGGTCCGAGCAGTCCTCGTTGCGCCGTGCGCGGGTGATGTTCAAGTTCAAGGAGCTGCTGGACCAGCACCACGATGAACTGGCGCAGATCATTTGCCGCGAGCACGGCAAGGTGTTGTCCGACGCACGCGGCGAGGTGGTGCGCGGTATCGAGATCGTCGAATTTGCCTGCGGTGCCCCCAGCCTGCTGAAAAGCGATTTCAGCGACAACATCGGCGGCGGTATCGATAACTGGAACCTGCGTCAGCCACTGGGCGTCTGCGCCGGGGTCACGCCGTTCAACTTTCCGGTCATGGTGCCCTTGTGGATGATTCCCATGGCGCTGGTGACCGGCAACTGCTTCATCCTCAAACCTTCCGAACGCGATCCGTCGGCCAGCCTGCTGATGGCGCGTCTGCTCAAGGAAGCCGGTCTGCCCGACGGCGTCTTCAATGTGGTACAGGGTGACAAGGTAGCGGTCGATGCATTGCTGCAGCACCCTGACATCGAGGCCATTTCCTTTGTCGGCTCGACCCCGATCGCTGAATACATCCATCAGCAAGGCACTGCCCACGGCAAGCGTGTGCAGGCGCTGGGCGGGGCCAAGAACCATATGATCGTGATGCCCGACGCTGATCTGGATCAGGCCGCCGACGCCCTGATCGGGGCGGCTTATGGCTCGGCAGGGGAGCGCTGCATGGCGATCTCGATTGCCGTGGTGGTTGGCGATGTCGGCCAGCGCCTCATCGACAAGCTGCTGCCGCGCATCGACCAGCTCAAGGTCGGCAACGGCATGCAGGCCGATTCGGACATGGGGCCGCTGGTCACCGCCGTGCACAAGGCCAAGGTCGAGGGCTTCATCGATCAGGGCGTCAAAGAGGGCGCCAGGCTGCTCGTCGATGGGCGCAACTTCAAGGTGCCGGGTGCCGAGCAGGGCTTTTTCGTCGGCGCGACGCTGTTCGACCACGTCACGCCGCAGATGCAGATCTATAAGGAGGAAATCTTCGGTCCGGTGCTGGGCATCGTCCACGTCGCGGATTTTTCCAGCGCCGTGGCGCTGATCAACGCCCACGAGTTTGGCAATGGCGTGTCGTGCTTCACCAGCGATGGCGGCGTGGCGCGTGCATTCGCTCGCAGCATCAAGGTCGGCATGGTCGGCATCAACGTGCCGATCCCGGTGCCCATGGCCTGGCATTCGTTTGGTGGCTGGAAGCGTTCGCTGTTTGGCGATCACCATGCCTATGGCGAAGAAGGCCTGCGTTTTTACAGCCGCTACAAAAGCGTCATGCAGCGCTGGCCGGACAGCATCGCCAAAGGCCCCGAGTTCAGTATGCCGACTGCCAAATAACTTTTATCAATGGAATGTTGCGGAGAACAAAAACAATGAACCACCCTCTGCGTTTCGCCCTTAATCGAATGGTCGCGCCGCGCCTGTCTCTGGAAAGTTTCGTCGACCTGGCGGTCAAGCTGGGTGCCGATGCCATCGAGATTCGCAACGACCTCAAGGGCATCGAGATCGAAGACGGCACTGCCCCCGAGGTCGTCCGTGATCTTTGTGCTGCCAGGGGGGTAGAGGTGTTGTCCATCAACGCCCTGTACCCGTTCGATGTCTGGAACCAGGAGCGCGCTGCCCAGGCGACGAAGCTGGCGCAGTACGCCCGCGACTGCGGTGCCCGCGGTCTGGTGCTGTGCCCGCTCAATGACCGTGCCGACCCGCGCAACAGCGCGCAGCGCGCTGCGGGATTACGCACCGCATTGACGGCCTTGGCCCCGATTCTTCGCGAGCACGGAATTCTCGGCTTCGTCGAACCGCTGGGTTTCGAGGAGTGCTCGCTGCGACTCAAGCGTCAAGCGGTGGATGCGATCAAAGCTGTGGGCGGGCTGGATGTCTACCGACTGGTTCACGACACCTTTCATCACCATCTGGCCGGCGAGGTCGAGCTGTTCCCGGAGCTGACCGGGCTGGTACATATCTCCGGTGTCGAGGATGCGCAGACACCGCTCAACAGCATTCGCGATGGTCATCGCGTGCTGATCGGCGAAGGCGACATTCTGGGCAATGCGTCGCAGGTCGAGCGCTTGCTGGACAGTGGCTATCAGGGGCATCTGTCGTTCGAACCGTTTGCCGAAAGCGTTCACGCGCTGGATGACATTCCTCAGGCAATAGCGGCAAGCATGACGCATTTGTCACGAGCCGTTTCGCAGCGTCACTGACTTCAGCCGTCAGGCCGGCTCAAACCCTGGCCACCTCAAACAAGAACAAGGTGCGAACATGAGTACAACCCGACTGACCATGGCCCAGGCCCTGGTGAAGTTTCTCGATAACCAGTACGTCGAAGTCGACGGCGTACAGAGCAAATTCGTCGCCGGCATTTTCACCATTTTCGGGCATGGCAACGTGCTGGGGCTTGGGCAGGCGCTGGAGCAGGACAGCGGCGACCTGGTGGTCCATCAGGGCCGTAACGAGCAGGGCATGTGCCACGCCGCCATCGGTTTTGCCAAGCAGCACCTGCGTCGCAAGATCTACGCATGCAGTTCATCGGTCGGCCCTGGCGCGGCGAACATGGTCACCGCTGCGGCAACGGCCTCGGCCAACCGCATCCCGTTGCTGCTGTTGCCGGGCGATGTCTACGCCAGCCGCCAGCCCGATCCGGTGCTGCAGCAGATCGAGCAGTTTCACGACCTGAGTATCAGCACCAACGACGCGTTCAAGGCGGTGAGCAAATACTGGGACCGCATCAACCGGCCCGAGCAGTTGATGAGCGCAGCGCTCAATGCCATGCGCGTACTGACCGACCCGGCCGACACGGGCGCCGTTACCTTGGCGCTGCCTCAGGATGTGCAGGCTGAAGCCTACGACTACCCGGACAGCTTCCTGCAAAAGCGTGTGCACCGTATCGACCGGCGTCCGCCAAGCAAGGCCATGCTTGACGACGCGTTGCAACTACTTGTCGGCAAGCGCAAGCCGTTGCTGATCTGCGGCGGCGGGGTGCGTTACTCCGGTGCGGCGGATGCCTTGCAGGCCTTTGCCGAGCGCTTCGATATCCCGTTCGCCGAAACTCAGGCCGGCAAAAGTGCCATCGTTTCGGCGCACCCGTTGAACATGTGCGGCATCGGCGAAACCGGCACGCTGGCGGCCAATCGGCTGGCCAAAGAGGCTGACCTGATCATCGGCGTAGGCACCCGTTACAGCGATTTCACCACCGCGTCGAAATGGCTGTTTCAGAACCCGGATGTGCAGTTTCTCAACCTCAATGTCGGTGCCTTTGATGTGCAGAAACTGGACGGCGTGCAGGTCCTGGCCGATGCGCAGATGGCATTGCAGGCGCTGACCGAAAGCCTCCAGGCTTGCGGTTATCGTGCGGCCTGGGGCGATGCACCGCGATCGGCACGTGCCGAGCTGGATGCCGAGGTGGATCGCCTGTACGCGGTCGAGTACCAGCGTGAGGATTTTGTCCCGGAAATCAACGATCACCTGGACCCTGCCGTGCTGCGCGATTTCATCGAGCTGACGGGTTCGTGTCTGACTCAGAGTGGTGTATTGGGCATCCTCAACCAGAGCCTGCCTGCCGATGCGGTGATCGTTGCAGCAGCGGGCAGCTTGCCGGGTGATCTGCAGCGCGCCTGGCGCAGTACCGGAGTCGACACCTATCACGTCGAATACGGTTATTCGTGCATGGGTTATGAGGTCAACGCCGCACTGGGCGTGAAGCTCGCAGCGCCGCACCGCGAAGTCTTTGCGCTGGTCGGCGATGGCTCTTACATGATGCTCCATTCGGAACTGGTCACCTCGATCCAGGAGCGGCGCAAGATCAACGTGGTGTTGCTGGACAACATGACTTTCGGCTGCATCAACAATCTGCAGATGGAGCACGGCATGAACAGCTTCGGCACCGAGTTCCGCTTCCGCAATCCGGAAACCGGCAAGCTCGACGGTGACTTTGTGCCAGTGGATTTCGCCATGAGTGCTGCCGCCTATGGCTGCAAGACCTACAAGGTGAGTACTGCCGAACAACTGCGCCAGGCGCTCGTCGATGCGCAACGTCAGACCGTGTCGACGCTGATCGACATCAAGGTCCTGCCCAAGACGATGATCCACAAATACCTGTCGTGGTGGCGTGTCGGGGTTGCCGAAGTGTCGACCACCGGCACCACCGCTCAAGTGTATGAAAAGCTCAGCCGCGAGCTGCTCAAGGCTCGTCAGTACTGATCACTTTTATCGTTCAGCGCTCGTGATCCGTTCACGGGTACATCCAATAACAAAAAAGGAACATGAAAATGGCATTGAAACTCGGCGTGATCGGTACAGGCGCAATCGGTCAGGATCATATCCGGCGTTGCAGCAAAACGCTGGTCGGCAGTCAGGTGGTGGCCGTCACCGACATCAATCTCGAACAGGCAGCGAAGGTGGTGCGCGATCTGGACCTCGGCGCCGAAGTGTATGCCGACGGGCACGCATTGATCGCCGCGCCGGATGTCGAGGCGGTCCTGGTCTGCTCCTGGGGGCCCAGTCACGAAGAATATGTGCTGGCAGCCATCGCTGCGGGCAAGCCGGTGTTCTGCGAAAAGCCGCTGGCAGTCACTGCCGAAGGCTGCCGGCACATTGTCGAAGCCGAGATCGCCAGTGGCAGGCGTCTGGTACAAGTGGGGTTCATGCGCCCTTATGACCAGGGCTATCGCGCGCTCAAGGCAGTGATCGACAGCGGCCGGATCGGCGAGCCGCTGATGCTCCACTGCGCGCACCGCAACCCGAGTGTGGGCGAGAATTACAAGACCGACATGGCCATCACCGATACGCTCATTCACGAACTCAACGTACTGCGCTGGCTGCTCGACGATGACTACGTGTCGGTGCAGGTGGTATTCCCGCGCAAGACCAGCAAGGCCCTGGCGCACCTGAAGGACCCGCAGATCGTGATGCTGGAAACGGTCAAGGGCACGCGCATCGACGTCGAAGTATTCGTCAATTGCCAGTATGGCTACGACATCCAGTGTGAAGTCGTCGGCGAGACGGGCATTGCCAGACTGCCGGAGCCCTCTCAGGTCCAGTTGCGCAGCGAGGCGAAGCTGTCCAACGCGATTCTGATGGACTGGAAAGACCGCTTCATCGCTGCTTACGACGTCGAGTTGCAGGACTTCATCGACGGCGTCAAAGCGGGGACCCTCTACGGCCCTTCGGCCTGGGACGGCTATGCCGCCGCTGTGGCCGCCGATGCTTGCGTGCTGGCGCAGAACACGGGTGCAGTCGTGCCGATCACGCTCGCCATGCGTCCGGTGTTCTATAGCTGACCATCCTGCGTTTAACCAGTACATCTCTTGAAAGGAATAAAAGGAGGCATCATGCGTATTGCACTGGACCCTTACATGTATCGCCATCTGTCTCTGGGGGCGATGGTCGATAAAACCGCGGAGCTGGGTTATGACTATATCGAGCTGTCGCCGCGTGAAGATTTCATGCCGTTTTACAAATACCCACGGGTGGATCGGGCGCGGATCAGGGAGTTTCGCAAGGCGCTGAGCGATGCCGGGGTGAAACTCTCCTCGCTGCTGCCGCTGTACCACTGGGCTGCGCCAGATGAAGACCTGCGTATTGCAGCGGTTCGCAACTGGAAACGTGCCATTCAGGTCGCCGTTGAAATGGACTGCGACCTGATGAATACCGAGTTCAGCGGGCAATCCGACCATGCGCTGGTCTGTGAAAACCAGTTCATGAAATCCATGGATGAATTGATGCCGCATTTCGAGCGCGAAGGCATAAAGCTCGATATTCAGGCGCACCCCTACGATTTCTGCGAGCGCAACAACGAGTCGGTGGATATCATTCGCGGGCTCGATCGCGACTGGATCAACTACCTGTACGCGGCACCACACACTTTCTTCTACGACGATGGCGTTGGCGATATCGCTTCGATGCTGCGCTATGCCGGCGACAAGCTCACGCATCTGATCATTGCCGACACCTATAATCACCGTGCTTCTTCCAACCTGCGCTACATCGTCAACCCGCCCGGCGTGACGGCAACGGTGCATCAGCACCTGGATATCGGCCAGGGCGAGGTGAACTGGGAGGCGTTCTTCTCGACGTTGCGGGACATCAAGTTCGACGGTATTGCCACAGTGGCGGTATTTGCCTGGGAGGAACGCGCAGACGAATCGAGCCGATTCATGCTGGAGCGGGTAAAAAGCGAGCTGCTCCGTTGAAACGGCGGCATCAACTACACAACCGACGGCTGCGGCCATGAGGTTCATGGACTACAGGAGACATGCATGCGAGCAGGGCTGGTGGGCTATGGCAAAGGCGGGCGTTACTTTCATGCGACGCTGATTTCAAGTTTGCCGGGTGCCACGTTTGTGGGTGTGGTGACCCGTTCACCCGAGCGCAAACAGGAAGTGGCCAAAGACCATCCCGGCGTGGCGACCTTCGACACGCTGGCCGAGCTGGTCGCTGCCGGGGTTGATGTGGTGGTGATTTCCACACCGCTGGCCTCGCGCCGAGCGTTGATCCTCGAAGCGATAGAACTGGGTGTCGGAGTGGTCAGCGACAAGCCCTTCGCCAGTGATGCAGCGCAGGCACGCGAGCTGGTGGACGCGGCCGAGCGCCGTGGCGTACTGCTCAGCGTTTATCAGAACCGCCGCTGGGATTCGGACTTCCTCACCGTGCGCAAATTGCTCGACAGTGAGGCGCTGGGCGCGGTTAGCCGGTTCGAGTCCAGCATCGAGCGTTATTCGCCACGGTCTGTCGGCAAAGCCAGCGGCGGTGGCGTGCTGCGTGATCTGGGCAGTCATCTGGTGGATCAGGCGCTGGTGCTGTTCGGGCCGGTCGAACGGGTGTATGCCGAATTGCAATTCGCTGCGCCGCAAGACGAACTGGACCACACGTTCTTCGTTTCCCTGAGCCATGCCAGCGGCGTGACCTCACACCTGTCCGGCAGTTGCCTGCAAAACAGTGCCAAACCGCGTTTCAGGGTCAGTGGGACGAAGGGCTGTTACAGCGTCGGTGGGCTGGACGGCCAGGAAGAGGCCGCCTTTGCCGGGCTCACGCCAAAGTCCGAGGGCGAGCGCTGGGGTGTCGAGGAGCATCGGCGCTGGGGCTGGTTCGAGCAGGGTGAGCATCGCGAGCGTGTACCGTCGGAGCGCGGTTGCTGGCTTGAGTTCTACCGCCAGCTGCAAAGCGCCGTCGACGAGCAGGGCAGTAATCCGGTCAATCCACACGATGCGATAGCCTCTGCGCAGGTCATGGATGCCGCGCGCCTGAGCGCTAGAGAGGGGCGGGTCGTAGTGCTGTAGCCATCGCGCACTGCAGCGCATCCAGCAGTCCGTTATCGAAAAGAGCCTGACGCTTGCCATGCGTCGGGCTCTGTCGTTTCTGCAACCGAATAAAATGAAATGGAATAAAATTCTAAAATTAGTTGAATTGGAAAATATTTTCCAATAGAGTCGTTTTCAGGTTACCGACGATCGAATCACTCGCGTTTTGAAGGTTTTTCAGATCACGAGAAGCAAGCCCGACAAAAACAAAACAAAAGATAGGTACTGTCGATGAAAACCCCTACCTCTGGCGTCACCGCCAAGCGTTCTGCCACCCCGTCATTCTGGATCCGGACCCTGGAGCGATTTCTCACCGTCGTCGCCCGGGGCCTGTGCGTGCGCCACAAGGATGCGCAACTGTTCTGCATCCCCGGTGCTACCGGGATCCGCCTGTCACGCTGATTTGCTGCATCCACACAACAACAAGAATTTGGAGACAGATCCTCATGAAGACCAAGATTGCTTTGACCTCGTTGGCGATGGCGCTGATGCTGGGCAGCGGTGCAGCGTTGGCCGATATCAAGATCGGTGTGTCCATGTCGCAGTTCGATGACACCTGGCTGACCTACCTGCGTGACGATATGAGTGCCAAGGCCAAGGTCATGTCCACGACCGAGAAAGTGGACCTGCAGTTCGTCGATGCCCGCGCGGACGTCAACAAGCAGCTCGATCAGGTCAAGGACCTGATCAACAAGAAAGTCGACGCGCTGATCATCAACCCGGTCGACACTGCCGCCACTGCGCGGATCACCAAGGAAGCGGTCGCCGCCGGTATCCCGCTGGTCTACGTCAACCGCCGCCCGGACGATCTGAATCTGCCAGCAGGCGTCGCCACCGTGACGTCGGATGACGTGGAAGCCGGTCGACTTCAGGCGCAATACATCGCCGACAAAATGAAAGACAAGGGCGATGTCATGATTCTCCTGGGTGACCTGGCCAACAACTCCACGCAAAACCGCACCAAGGGCGTCAAGGAGGTCTTGGACAAGTACCCGGACATCAAGATAGAAGAGGAGCAGACGGGTACCTACCTGCGCCAGAAGGGCATGGACCTGACCAATGACTGGCTCACTCAAGGGCGCAAATTCAATGCGGTGCTGGCCAACAACGATGAAATGGCCATTGGCGCGGCGATGGCGCTGAAGCAGGCAGGTGTGGAGAAAGGCAGCATTTTGATCGCCGGTGTCGACGGTACCCCGGACGGGCTCAACGCCGTGACCAAAGGTGATCTGGCCGTATCGGTCTATCAGGACGCGAAAGGGCAGGCCGACGGGGCGATTGATGCCGCGGTGAAACTGGCCAGGAAGGAAAAGGTCGAGCCCCAGGCGATCATCATTCCCTATCGCCTGATCACCCCTGAAAACGTCGCCACTTTCAAATAACAACGATCGTCAGGCCCAGGAGGGCATGCAAATGCTCTCCCTCAGCCTGCCGCTTGAGGAGTTATGATCATGTTCGGTTCTGCTACTGCCAATCCGCCCGCGCAACACAATCTGTCGTCCGGCGACGGGGATGGCGGCGCGTCTGATGCCCAGGCCCCGTACCTGCTGGAAATAAGCCATGTCACCAAGGGCTTTCCTGGCGTGGTTGCGCTCAATGATGTGCAACTGCGTGTTCGCCCTGGCAGCGTGCTGGCGCTGATGGGTGAGAACGGAGCCGGAAAATCCACCCTGATGAAAATCATTGCGGGCATCTATCAGCCGGACGCGGGCGAAATCCGTCTGCGGGGCAAGCCGGTCCGCTTCGAGACGCCTCTTTCAGCGTTGCAGGCAGGCATCGCCATGATCCATCAGGAACTGAACCTGATGCCGTTCATGAGCATTGCCGAGAACATCTGGATCGGTCGCGAGCAGCTCAACGGCCTGCACATGGTTGATCACCGCGAGATGCACCGCTGCACTGCCGAGCTGCTGGAGCGCCTGCGCATCAAGCTCGATCCCGAGGAACTGGTCGGCACGCTGAGCATCGCCGAGCGGCAGATGGTGGAGATCGCCAAGGCCGTGTCATACAACTCGGACGTGCTGATCATGGACGAACCGACCTCGGCCATCACCGAAACCGAAGTCGCTCACCTGTTCTCGATCATCAGCGACCTGCGTGCCCAGGGCAAAGGCATCATTTACATCACCCACAAGATGAACGAAGTCTTCGAAATCGCCGACGAAGTGGCGGTGTTCCGCGACGGTGCCTACATCGGTCTGCAGCGCGCTGAAAGCATGGATGGCGACAGTCTGATCACCATGATGGTGGGCCGGGAACTGACCCAGTTGTTCCCCGAACGGGAGAAACCGGCAGGCGATGTGTTGCTGTCCGTCAACCGGCTGAGCCTGAACGGCATTTTCAAGGATGTGAGCTTCGACCTGCGTGCCGGGGAGGTACTTGGCATTGCCGGGCTGATGGGTTCCGGGCGCACCAATGTAGCCGAGACGCTGTTTGGCATAACCCCCAGCGACAGCGGCGAGGTGCGCTTCGATGGCAAGACGGTGCACATCGGCGATCCACATCAGGCCATCGAACTGGGTTTTGCGCTACTCACGGAGGACCGCAAATTGACTGGTCTGTTTCCATGCCTGTCGGTGATGGAAAACATGGAGATGGCCGTGCTGGACAACTATGCCGGCAACGGTTTCGTGCAACAGAAGGCCTTGCGCGCCCTGTGCGAAGACATGTGCAAAAAGCTTCGGGTCAAGACGCCGTCACTGGAGCAGTGCATCGACACATTATCCGGAGGTAACCAGCAGAAGGCACTGCTCGCGCGCTGGCTGATGACCAACCCCAGGGTGCTGATTCTGGATGAACCCACACGCGGTATCGACGTGGGGGCCAAGGTGGAAATCTACCGCCTGATCTCCCTGCTGGCCAGTGAAGGCATGGCGGTCATCATGATTTCCTCGGAGCTGCCGGAAGTGCTTGGCATGAGTGACCGGGTCATGGTCATGCACGAAGGCGAAATGATGGGCATCCTCGACCGTGGCGAAGCGACCCAGGAAAAAGTCATGCATCTGGCCTCTGGCCACAAGGTTCATTGAGTTCGCACTACAGGGCTCGGTAGAAGAAGAACAAGAGGAAAACGAACATGAGCGACGCGATTCTGCAAAATAAACCGGCCATGACGCCGACCAGAAGCAAACGGCGGCTGCCCACCGAACTGAGCATCTTTCTGGTGCTGATCGGCATCGGCCTGATCTTTGAACTGTTCGGCTGGATCGTCCGTGATCAGAGCTTCCTGCTCAATTCCCAGCGTCTGGTATTGATGATCCTGCAAGTGTCGATCATCGGCTTGCTGGCCATCGGCGTGACTCAGGTGATCATTACTACAGGCATCGATCTCTCGTCCGGCTCGGTACTTGCGCTTTCAGCGATGATTGCCGCGAGCCTGGCACAAACCTCCGACTTCTCCCGGGCGGTGTTCCCGTCGCTGACCGACCTGCCGGTGTGGATTCCGGTCGTCGTCGGGCTCGGGGTCGGGCTGCTGGCAGGCGCCATTAACGGCAGCATCATTGCCATAACCGGCATTCCACCGTTCATTGCCACGCTGGGCATGATGGTCTCTGCGCGCGGTCTGGCACGCTTCTACACTGAAGGTCAGCCGGTGAGCATGCTCTCCGACTCGTACACGGCCATCGGCCAGGGCGCGATGCCGGTGATCATCTTTCTGGTGGTGGCGGTCATCTTTCACATCGCCCTGCGTTACACCAAGTACGGCAAATACACCTACGCCATTGGCGGCAACATGCAGGCGGCACGTACTTCGGGCATCAACGTCAAGCGTCATCTGGTGATTGTCTACAGCATCGCAGGGCTGCTGGCCGGGCTGGCAGGGGTTGTTGCCTCGGCGCGTGCGGCAACCGGGCAGGCCGGGATGGGCATGTCCTACGAGCTGGACGCCATCGCCGCTGCGGTCATCGGTGGCACCAGCCTTTCCGGAGGCGTTGGGCGGATCACCGGGACGGTGATCGGTGCGCTGATCCTCGGCGTGATGGCCAGCGGCTTCACCTTTGTCGGGGTGGACGCCTATGTCCAGGACATTATCAAAGGCTTGATCATTGTCGTGGCCGTGGTAATCGATCAATATCGCAACAAGCGCAAGACCAAGCGCTGATTCAATCACCTGCAGCAAAGGGCCTTTCAAGGCCCTTTTGTGCGTTGGAGTTTGCAGGAACCGATTGGTTGTCAGTGGGTCAGAGCCTCATCAAGCAACCTGCTGGCCAGGTCTTTCGCCCGCATTTCAAGGGTTTTACGGTAATTGCTGTACAAAAATCCTTCAATTGTGTTGCCGAGCCCGCTAGCCGGCCTTAGACTGCCGCCCCTCGTAAATTGAGTGCCAGGTGGCGCTTGGAGATTATTGGTTTGAACGGCAACGTCAGGCCGCTCCTCAATGCACGTTTTTTTATAGAGAAATAAATGACAAAGGAAAAGTTGCTGGCCATGCCGGCCGATGACTACATGAACGCCGAGCAGCACGCTTTCTTCGTCGAGCTGTTGCAGGGCATGAAGGTCGAGATCCATGAGCGTATCGAGCAGAGCCGCATTGCGATCGAGAGCCTGGACACGCCTGCCGACCCGGCTGACGCCGCTTCGGTCGAAGAAGAGCGTCACTGGCTGGTCAATGTGATTGATCGCGACCAGCGCATGCTGCCACAGTTGGAAATGGCCCTTTCGCGTATTGCCGACGACACCTTCGGCTGGTGCGACGACAGCGGCGAGCCAATCGGCCTCAAGCGCCTGCTGATCAGCCCGACCACCAAGTATTGCATCGAAGCGCAAGAGCGCCACGAGCAGATCGACAAGCACCAGCGCCAGGCCTGATACGCAGGCAACCGCGACTGAGTGACCAGACCGGGAGGCAAGCAATTGCCTCCCGGTTTTGTTGTGCCCGGAGTTTGTCGAAAACGCGTTGATCGCCATCGCTCGGGCGCTACGACCAACAGCGCATGGCACAAGGCCGTTATCTGGCGTTTAATAGCGCCATAACGACAATGACAGACGGGGTGACGCAACATGGCCGATAACCTATCCATGGCAGCCGGATTGCCGCTGGCCGATACGCCCGACGCTGCATCGAGGTGGTGGGTGCCGGCGGTGCAAAGCGTTGCTCTGTGCTTGCTGTTCGCCGCCATGAGTGTTGCGGGCCTGTCGCTGTATGTCGTCATTCCTCTGGCGTTGCTGGTGGTCTGGTTGCCGCGCATGGTGCGCAGCAGGCAAGCGCTGCCAGGCAGTGCGGTGGGCGACAGCGATATCGCCTTGCTGGCTCGCGACCTGTCGCGCACCACCAGTCATAACGCGCTGTCCGCGGCCCAGGTGGCCTTTTCCGTTGGTCAACTGGCTGGCAAGGTGCAGTCGCAACTGGGGGCTGCCGAACAGATTGTCAGCAGTGCCGAACAGATGATCGCCACCGAGCAACAGACAGCCCAGTTGAGCCAGCAGGCATTGGTTGCTGCCAGCGAGGCGCGGCAGCGCAGCGAATCGGGCAGTGGCGTGCTGAATGAGTCCATCGAACGCATGCACCGCCTGAGCAAGCGTGCCGTCGGCAGCCGTGAGCTGATCGAGGCACTCAGCCAGCGCAGTGAGGAGATCCAGCGTGTGACGCTGGTCATTCAGTCGATTGCCAGCCAGACCAACCTGCTGGCGCTCAACGCCGCCATCGAAGCGGCGCGGGCTGGCGAGCACGGACGCGGTTTTGCGGTGGTTGCCGACGAAGTCCGTGGTCTCGCCGGCCGCACTGCCAGTGCCACGGGCGAGGTCGGGCAGATGGTGGCGGATATCCAGCAGCGCACCGCACAAGTCGTGGAGCAGATTCGCGAGTTGTCGTCCGATCTGGATGTGGGGGTCGAGCAGGTCGAGCTGACCGGCGAGCACCTGGGCAATATCGCCCGGCTTGCGGTCGAGCTGGAAAGCCAGGTCGGCGAAATCGCGCAGGGCGCGAGGAGCAATCAGGATCAGTTGGCGAGCCTGTTCGACGCTGTCGAGCACATGCGCAGTGATCTTGCCGTCAGCGATGAGCAGACCCGGCAACTGGCCAAGTCCGCAGTGCAGATGGAGGGGCAGGCCGAGACTATCAGCCAGCGCCTGGCGCAGGTCGGTCTGGATGAATACCACCAGCGCATTTACGACCTGGCTCGTGAAGGCGCGCGAATGATCAGCGAAAAGTTCGAGGCCGATATCGAACAGGGCCGGGTCAGCCTTGATGACCTGTTCGACCGCAATTACAAATCCGTCGCCAATACGTCGCCCACCCGCTTTACGACGCGTTTCGACCGTTACACCGATCAGGTACTGCCAGCACTGCAGGAACCGCTGCTGTCGCGTCATGAAGGTCTGGTATTTGCCATCGCCTGTACGCAACAGGGCTATGTGCCGACGCACAACAATGCCTTCAGCCAGCCCTTGACCGGCGATGCCACGCTGGATAACGCGCGCAATCGAAGCAAGCGCAAGTTCGATGACCGTACCGGCATTCGCTGTGGCAGCCACCAACAGCCGGTCCTGCTGCAAACCTACACGCGAGACACCGGCGAACTGATGCACGACCTGTCCGTGCCGATCATGATCAACGGCCGACACTGGGGTGGTCTGCGCCTGGGGTACAGGCCGCAAGGCCGTTGATACGGGTAAACGCTCATTCAGGTCGGCAAGAGGGCTGGCCTGTTAGTTGGTTTTTCAATGAAAGAGTGCATCAGAAAAGTTATCGGTGCGTGTGTGTAGGGTTTTATTTATAAGTAATAAAGTCATGACTATAGAAGTCGTAGGAACGGTCTGAAAAGGCGCAACATGGCTTGACTGCTCACTGTCTTTAAGCAAGCTGTTTAAATCAACGTTATTTACGTTTTGATTTAAGTGCGGCCTTTTCTTGGCTTGCCTCTAGGGACGGAAAAGTTATGAGCGATAAATGGAGTTTCCAACAGTCAGCAGTCCTTTCAGATGTGGTGACCCGCCGCGTCACGGCGCGGGTAGGCATTTTCTTCGATGGGACGGGAAATAACCGCGTCAACAGTCAGATCGGTGCCGACTGCCAGGCATTGATCGATATCAATGCGGGGCAGCACATTAAAGCGTGTGCGGGTCGTCATGTTCAGCCTGGCAGTAGTTACAGTAATGATCCGAGCAATATAGCCAGACTGGTCGATATCTACCGCCTGCAACCTGTTGCCGAAAATGACGGTGAAGGCCTGAAGGTGTATTACCCGATCTATGTAAGCGGTGCCGGCACTACTTCCGGTGGCCGTGATTCGGTATGGCCGGGGCAGAGTTTTGGCCGCGGGGCCACCGGCGTGATATCCAAGGTGGAAAACGCATTCAAAAAGCTGAAGTCGGTATTGAAGGCGTTCCCCCGCGACAACCCCGATTGTGTGCTGGATGCGCTGGAATTGGACGTGTTCGGCTTCAGCCGAGGTGCAGCGTCGGCCAGGCATCTGGTCAATGAAATCCTAAAGCAGCGTTCGGGCATGCTCGAGCCGATACTCGAAAGCCGCAAGGTCAGGTTGAGCGACAGTTTCAGCTGGAGCAACGGCAGCGTACGGCTCAAGGTTATCGGTCTGTTCGACACCGTGGCGGCCATAGGCAGCTTCAAGGACATGGGCAATACCCGCGATGCGAGCAACAGGAGGGTCAATCTGTACCTGCCTCCGGGGTGCGCGCAGCAGGTGCTGCATCTGGTGGCTCGCGATGAATCACGGCGCAACTTTGCGTTGAATAGCGTCCTGCCCGTGTGGCCCAGGGAAATCGTTCTGCCTGGTGCCCATTCCGATATCGGCGGGGGATATCCTCCGCAAATGGAAGAAAGCGTACTGCTCACGCGCCCCCGCGGCAGTGTGGTCAGCCGTGGCAGCCCGTACGAGGCGGCATCGAGCTGGAAGGAGGCACAGGCTGAGTTAAACCGGATGAACCGCGATTACTGGATCGACCCGCTCGATAGCCAGGCCTGGCTTCGGGTTCAGGCATGCGAGAGCAAATGTTATCGGTGCAGGAAAAGCTTGAATGGCATGAGTACGGTCGTTGCCGCGGTGGGCATGAGCCGCCAGGTATTTGGCCACTTGTCGAGGGTATCGTTGCTGGTCATGCACACACTGGCGTGTGATGAGGGCGTGCCTTTCAATCCGGTGCCACTGACACCTGAATTCCAGCTGCCTCCCGAACTCGAGAATATCTCTACCCGGTTGATCGACTATGCGCGAGGCGGGCCTTACCTGCTGGACAGTCATGAAGAGGCCTTACTGCGCTGGCGCTACATTCATCAGTCCGCGCACTGGAATGCAGTGGTCGGCAGAGTGGGTACATTAGGCGACGCCGTTTTCGTCCACGCGCCACAACCAGGCGGCCGGATATTGCATCCCAATATCGGCCAGCCCGGTTATCCGCAATAGGCCTCAACGCCCGAGTGGCTCACTCGGGCTTTTTGTGAAGACGCACGTTCAGTTCGTCGACCACCAACGCCCAATCGGCATCACCGCGCAGCTGTTCCTTGAGAAATTCAGCCTGACTCGGCGTCCAGAACTCTGCATCAATCAGTTTGACGTCATCGGGCAGAGGATGGCTGGCGATAAACTTTTCGATGCTCTCATCATCGGAGTCCAGCCCCAATTGGGCGAACAGGTCGTTTATGGTAGTTGCAGTCTGTTCCATGTCATCTCCTCGCCGGGGGTTATCCCCGTATTCATCAGTTCTTATGGGAGTGGTGGGCACAGGCAAGAGTTCGATGCATTTGGCTGTGCAGGAAAAGATGGCTTTTTCTACAGCGGCTATAAATGATATGTTTCCGCTATCGCAAGATGCACCCATCGCAGGCTGGAACCCGTCCAGCCTTTGCGCCGTGCCCGGGCTGAGCGCTATTTTCGTGGCGCCAGCGCTTGCGCGACACTGCTGTGTACAAAAGGTATATATCCCGTAGCGGCCATGAGCCGGTAGAATCCGCCACCCGCCTGCACAAGGTTTGCGGCGGCGCTGTCTGCGCTTCTGCGTGCAGCATGCCGGAGAATTTCCGGCCACATGAAGCGGTCTATGGATGAATCATTTTCTCGACTGCCCTGACATCAGGCAGCCTCATTTCATGTTTGAGGGTTTGTACTTTGGCTGTAAGTAATCTGGATACCCATGCCTTGTTCGTGCTCGGCGATCTCCGCGCACAATTGGTCAAGCAGTTCCAATCCCGTTTTGTCTACATCACCGAGCAATCAGCCGAAGGCATTTATATCGCTGAAATCGACACCGAAAGCGCATTGGTCGTCGACGACAAACCTCGCCTTGAACTCAAGGTGGGCGACCATTTCCGCGCGTCTGTTCTGCCCAGCCGCGAGGGCGGCAAGCTCGAATTGAAGTTCCGTGAAATCAAGACCACCGTGTATGGCCTGGGCGAATATGCCTTCGTCGACGTCCCCGAAGGTCACGGCATCGTGTTCAAGGAAGGTCAGACCGTGTTCATGGTCTTCGCTGCGAAAGAGCAATTGCAGATCGGCATGAGCAAGCTTCTCAAAGGCGCCGTCGGCAAGGCCGCCAAATGGCGCAAGGGCGAGTTGACGTTCAAGGCCAGCGAGTAACACTGGCCAGACGTTGATTCAGCCGCCTGCCGATTCTCCGTTGCCGGTACCGCTGCTGACCTCCGCGGGCACGTCGTCACCGGCCATGCGCTTGCGGAACAGCGCCGTTCGCGCCAGCAGCAGCGTAGTCACCGGAACCGTGATCGCCAGCAATACCGGGATCAGCCAGGCGTGGATCACCGGCTCCGCCTTCAGTGCCGAAAAGTAGATGATCGACGCCAGCGCAACGCACCAGGCGCCCAGCGTCGACGCGAGGGCGGGCGGGTGCATGCGCTGGAAAAAGTCCTTGAGGCGCAGCAGCCCCAGAGCGCCGGTCAAGGCGAACAGGCTGCTGGCGATCAGCAGTCCGGCGGTCAGTATTTCTACCCAGAAAGGCACTGTATTCGGCAGTCCGGTCATTCGATCACTTCTCCGCGCAGCAGGAACTTGGCCAGAGCGAACGAGCCGACGAAGCCGAACAGGGCAATCAGCATGGCCGCTTCGAAATACGTGTCACTGGCGTAGCGAATGCCAAGCACCAGCATCATCAGCATGGCAATGATGTACAGATAATCCAGCGCCAATACCCGGTCCTGGGCCGAAGGCCCCTTGAGCAGGCGCAGCAGGGTGATCACCATCGCCAGTGCGAAGATCAGCAGGCTGATCAGGATGGCGTTGTCGAGCAGTGCACTCACTGAAAGATCTCCATCAACGGTCGCTCATAGGTGGTTTTGAAGTGCTCGATGAATTGCGCTTCGTCCTCCAGATCGAAGACATGCATCAGCAGCACGCTGCGATCCAGTGCCAGCTCCGACCACACCGTTCCGGGGACTACCGTGGTGACCATCGCCAGCGCGGCGAGGCCGTGGGCGTTGTGCAGGTCCAGTGGAATGCGCACGAAGGCCGAGCGTGGCGGACGGCTTTCGAGCCGCCAGACGCTCAGGCCGACCTGCACATTGGAGACCACCACGTCGCATCCCACCCGGCATAGGAATTTCAGGATCGTGCCGGGCTTGCGAATACGTACCGGCAGCGGGCGCAACGGAGCCATCAACACGGGTGCGAGAAAACCCAGCACCGCGCCCAGCAGCAGGTGACCGGGGCTGATCGACAGGTTCAATACCAGCCACAGCAGCCAGAGTGCCAACGAGAGGAGAGGGGCGGGAAACAGGCGTTTCATGGCTGTCCCTCCGCATCGACTTCCCGACTGGTGGGGCCGGGTATCGGGCGTGTGGCGAGCACTGACTGCACATACTGTTTGGGCTCATGCAGCGCTGCAGCGGTGTCCTGGGTGTAGCGCAACAAGGGTTCGGCCTTGAAGGTCAGCGCGATGCACAGACCCAGAAGAATGATGATCGGCAGGCATTCGTTGCGACGCAGCATCGGCGAAGGACGCTCGTGTGGCGTCCAGAAACGTTGCGTGCCGAGCCTTGAAAAAGCGATCAGCGACGCCAGTCCGGAAAAGATCAGCAGGCCGATCAGCATCCACGCCTGAGTGGAAAGCGCCTCATCCTTCGCGACGTCCAGGCCCAGCGGGTTCATCAGGGCGCTGATCAAGGTGAGCTTGCCGATGAACCCCGAGAGCGGCGGCATGCCGATGATCAGCAAGGCGCAGGCAATGAAACTCAGACCCAGAAAAGCCATGGTTATGGGAATGACCTGACCGACCACGACCTTCTGTTCATCGTCCAGGTTGGCGCCGGGCGGCGGATGCAGAGACTCCAGGGTACGAGGCAATTGATCCACGTCGTATTCCAGAGGGATCTCGTTGGCCGAGCGGGAGCGTTCGATCAGTTCGCCCAGCAGGAACATGGCGCTCAATGCCAGCGTCGAGCTGACCATGTAGAACAGCGCGCCCGAGGTCAGGCTCGGTTGGGCGAAGCCAACGGCGGACAGCAGAATGCCCGCTGACACCAATATGCTCAGGCTGGCGAGGCGTTCCAGGCGCTGGGCGGCGATGATGGCGATGGCCGCGGTGAAAATCGTCGCCATGCCGCCGTAGATCAGCCAGTCGCCGCCGAAGAAGGCCGAGGCACCGGCCTGGCCGGAAAACAGCAGGGTCCACAGGCGCAGCAGGGTGTAGACCCCGACTTTGGTCATGATCGCAAACATCGCCGCCACCGGCGCGCTGGCTGCCGAGTAGGCGGGGACCAGCCAGAAGTTCAGCGGCCACATGCCAGCCTTGGCCAGGAACGCCGTGGCCAGAATTGCAGCCCCCGCATGCAGCAGGCCCAGATCGGACTCCGCCACCTGCGGGATCTTGATAGCCAGGTCGGCGAAGTTCAGCGTGCCGGTCACCCCGTAAATCAACGCTGCACCGATCAGAAACAGCGACGACGCCAGCAGGTTGATCGAGATGTAATGCAGGCCCGTCGACACCCGTGCCCGGCCAGAGCCGTGCAACATCAAGCCGTAGGACGCTGCGAGCAGTACTTCGAAGAACACGAACAGGTTGAACAGATCCGCAGTCAGGAACGCGCCGTACAGCCCCATGAGCTGGATCTGGAACAGCGCGTGGAAGCTGGCACCGGCCCTGTCCCAGCGAGCCAGCGCGAACAGCAGAGCGCAGACCCCGACAATCCCGGTCAGCACCAGCATCATCGCTGACAGGTGATCCACCACCAGCACGATGCCGAACGGCACGCCCCAGTTGCCCGGCAGATAGACACCGATCGAGCCGCTGCTGCCGCTGTGTTGCACCCAGAGAAACAGCGCTACGGAAATGCCCAGCCCGAGGATGCTGGAAAAAAGATTGATACGGCCCTTGAGCGGCCGGTGCTTTTCGCCCAGCCAGAGCATCAGCCCGGCGGTCAGCAGCGGCAGCAGGATGGGCGCGATGATCAGTTGGTTCATCCAGCTCATGCCTTGGGCTCCCGGCCATCTACGTGGTCGGTACCGGTCAGGCCTCTGGAGGCGAGCAAGACCACCAGAAACAGCGCGGTCATGGCGAAGCTGATGACAATCGCGGTCAGCACCAGCGCCTGTGGCAACGGGTCAGTGTAATTGAGCAGGTCCTGAGGAATGCCGTTCTTGATGATCGGTTCTCTGCCAATGAACAGGCTGCCCATGCTGAAGATGAACAGGTTGACCCCGTACGACAGCAGGCACAGCCCCATGACCACCTGAAAGGTACGTGGCCGCAGGATCAGCCAGACGCCCGAGGCGGCCAGTACACCGATGGCGATTGCAATGACTTCTTCCATCAGAGGATTCCTTGCGGGTTGGCGACAGGCTTGGGCAACTGCGTCGGCCGATGGCTGCGCACCGACTGGTGCGCCAGTGCGGTGAGAATCAACAGCGTCGAGCCGACCACCACGGCGTACACGCCGACATCGAAGAACAGCGCGCTGGCAATGTGAATATCACCCAAGATCGGCAAATCGACATGGGCGGTGTGGGTGGTCATGAACGGATAACCCAGCAGCATCGAGCCCGCGCCGGTCAGCACTGCGCATAACAGGCCTGTGCCCATCCAGCGTAGCGGGCGCAGGCTCATTTGCGCCTCGACCCATTGGGTGCCCGCCACCATGTATTGCAGGATGAACGCCACCGACATCACCAGCCCGGCAACAAACCCGCCGCCAGGCTGATTGTGGCCGCGAACGAACAGGTACATCGAGATGATGAAGGCAATCGGCAGCAGCAATCGAACCAGCGCTGCCGGCACCATCATGAAGCCGAGCGCGGTATCACTGGCGCTGCGCGGGTTGACCAGGTCCGTTACCACGTCACGGGCCAGCAGGCGCTGTTGTGCGGGCAGCAGAATGCTTTCCTTCGGTGGGCGGAAGCGTCGCAACAGGGCGAACACTGTCATGGCGACCGCCGCCAGCACGGTGATCTCGCCAAACGTGTCGAAGCCGCGGAAATCCACCAGCATCACGTTGACCACGTTGGTGCCGCCGCCCTGGGGCAGCGCACGACTCAGGTAGAAGGACGAGATGGCGTTGGGCGTCTGGCGGGTCAGCATGGCGTAGGAGAGTATCGCCATGCCCAGCCCTACGAGCACCGCCAGGCCGAAGTCGCGGATGCGTCGGGTGCGGGCACGCAGGCGTGCGCTGAGCGGGGCGACGTCTTCATTGCGTCGCGGCAGCCAGCGCAAACCGAGCAGGATCAGCACGGTGGTCACCACTTCCACGACCAGTTGCGTCAGTGCCAGATCAGGCGCCGAGAACCAGACGAAGGTGATGCAGGTCATCAGACCGCAGACGCTGACCATGACCAGTGCCGCCAGCCGGTGATATTTACCCTGCCAGGCCGCGCCTATGGCGCAGGCAATCGCGATCAGCCACAGCGTGACAAACACCCCGGAACCCGGAATCTTCGGTCTGTCGCCCCAGGTCAGGCCGCTGAAATACATCGGAATGAAACCGCCCAGTACCGCCGCGAGCACCAGCAGAAACAGTTGTGGCTGCAGGCGGCGAGTGCTGACCTTGCGTTCGAAACGACGCGCCCAGTGCATCATCACCACCTGACTGCGCTCGAAAAAGCGCTTGCCATTGAGACGTCCTACCAGCGGAGGGGCGGTGATGCGCTCGTGCTTGAGCGGCTTGCGCAGCAACAGATACAGAATGATACCGCCCGCCATCGCCACCAGGCTCATGACCATGGGCAGGTTCCAGCCGTGCCAGATCGCCAGGCTGTATTCAGGCAGTGTGCCGCCGACCACCGGACGCGCAGCGGCGGCGAGCAGGGGCGCGACCGATTGCGCCGGGAAAATCCCCACCACCAGACACGTCAGCACCAGCAGTTCGACCGGTGCACGCATCCAGCGTGGTGGCTCATGGGGCAAGTGCGGCAGATCCTTGGCTGCCGGACCGAAAAACACATCGACGGTGAAGCGCAGCGAATAGGCAACGCTGAAGATCCCGGCAATGGTCGCGATCACCGGCAAGGCAATCTCGACCCAGGCAGTGGCGGAAATGAACACGGTTTCGGCAAAGAACATTTCCTTGGACAGAAAACCGTTGAGCAGCGGCACGCCGGCCATCGACGCGCTGGCGACCATCGCCAGTGTCGCGGTGTAGGGCAGCAGCCTTACCAGACCACTGAGACGCCGGATATCGCGGGTTCCGCTCTCGTGGTCGATGATACCGGCGGCCATGAACAGCGACGCCTTGAAGGTCGCGTGGTTGAGAATATGGAACACCGCAGCCACCGCAGCCAGCGGGCTGTTGAGGCCGAGCAGCAGGGTGATCAGGCCCAGATGGCTGATGGTCGAATAGGCCAGCAGGCCCTTGAGATCATTCTGGAAGATGGCCGCGTAGGCGCCGAGAATCAGTGTGCAAGCCCCCGCGCCACTGACGATCCAGAACCATTGCTCGGTGCCGGACAGCGCCGGCCACATCCGCGCCATGAGAAACACCCCGGCCTTGACCATGGTCGCCGAGTGCAGATACGCCGACACCGGCGTGGGCGCGGCCATCGCATGCGGCAGCCAGAAATGGAACGGGAACTGGGCGCTTTTTGTCAATGCGCCGATCAGGATCAGGGTCAGTAACACCGGGTACAGGGCGTGCGCACGAATCGCGTCACCGGAGGCCAGAACACGGTCCAGGTCGTAACTGCCGGCCACATGGCCGAGGATCATCATGCCGGCCAGCAGCGCCAGACCGCCCGCACCGGTGACCATCAGCGCCATGTAAGCGCCGCGTCGGGCATCGGCCCGATGGTGCCAGTAGCCGATCAGCAGGAACGAGAACAGGCTGGTCAGCTCCCAGAAAAACACGATCTGAATCAGATTGCCGGACATCACCAGTCCGAGCATGGCGCCCATGAAGGCCAGGAAAAACGCAAAGAAGCGCGGCACCGGATCGTCCGGCGACATGTAATAACGCGCGTACAGCGAGACCAGCGCACCGATGCCCAGCACCAGCATCGAGAACAGCCAGGCGAAACCGTCGATGCGCAGAACGAAGTTCATGCCCAGGCTTGGCAGCCAGAAATACTCTTCACGAATCACGCCGCCGTCGGCGATCTGCGGGAACCACAAGGCCATCTGCACTGCGCCGATGAGGGCGATCAGACCGGCCAGAAACGATTCCGCGTTACGCGCGTTGTGCGGCAAAAAGGCCGCCAGACAGCTGCCGATGAAAGGCAGAAGCAGTAGAACTATCAGGGACATAGGCTTCTAATCTGCAGGGGAATGTCAAGCATCATACGTGCCAGACACTCCGATACCAAAGGGACGGTTTCCGAAATTTCCTACAAAAAGTGTCTGCTTTTTTAATTCGGTAAATAATGGCTTCTGATGCAGCGATATGTATTTGAAATAGCTTTGAAGAAGCAAGGTGTTTCATGGCCGGCAAAGCCCGCTGTTCATTCGGCTTTGCGCACGCCCTGTTCATTTTCCTCTTCGTCGACAATGGTCTGTTCATCAGACGCCGAACGCCGCTTCATTTCGCTGACGATCACCCCGGCCACAATCAGTGCCGCGCCCAGCAGGGCGATGCCCGGCAAACGCTCGCCGGCGAGTCTTCCGACAATGCCGGCCCAGACCGGTTCACCGGCATAAATCACCGTGGCGCGGGTCGGCGAAACACTTTTCTGTGCCCAGTTCATGGCGATCTGGATCGCCGCACTCATGGTCCCAAGGCCCACAGCACTGAACACCAGCAACCAGGAAAAATCCGGCAGGTGTTCCTGGGTCGGGACGATCATCAGAAATGCCAGCGCCGATGCGGTCGCCAGTTGCACCACGGTGACTCGACGCACATCGACTTCACCGGCATAGGCACTGATCATGATGATCTCGGCGGCGATGGCCACTGTGCTGATCAGCGTCACGATCTCGCCGGAACTGAGTTGCAGGGAAGCGCCCTGCGGCCCAGCTACCAGCATCAGCCCGGTGAAGGCGAGGATGATGCCCAGTGTCGGCATCAACCCTGGTCGCCGGCCCAGTACCAGCCATTGCAACAATGGTACGCAGGGTACGTAGAGCGCCGTGATGAACGCGGACTGGCTGCTGGGGATGGTCTGCAGTCCGATCGTCTGCAGGCCATAACCGAGCATGATCGCGATGCCGATGAAGACGCCGGCCTTGAGTTCAAGAAAGGTAAGACCGCGCAGCACCTTCATTGAAAACAGCGCTACGATAAGCGCTGCGGCGGCAAAGCGCAGGCCGACGAAGAACATCGGCCCGCTGACGGTCATCGCATGCTGGACCAGCAGAAAGGTGCCTCCCCAGAGCATGGTGATCAGAATCAGTACGGCTTCTGCCTTGTTGATACGGGGTATGCGGCTGATAGACTTCATGTCAGCTCCGGATTCCTGTTAATTGCCATGCGCGCGGTGTGAGGCTGAACACCCTGACAGTGTCCCTGGGCTGGGCAGTATAATGCGCAACGGTTTGATGTGAGCACCTGCATGCACAAAGAAAATTCCCAGCGCCCTCCGGTGCTGCAGCACGTCAGCCAGAACGTACGGCGTCTGCGCAACAGTGCGGACCTCAGCCAGACGGCGCTGGCGGAAAAGTCCGGCGTTAGCCGACGTATGCTGGTCGCTATCGAGGCCGGCGAGAAAAACGTCAGCCTGGCGACTCTGGACCGCGTGGCCGAAGCCCTGGAAGTGGCTTTCAGCGACCTGATCCAGGCGCCCGAAAATCGCGATTACAGCCGCATCAACGAGCTGGCTTGGGCCGGTACGATCGCGGGCAGCAAGGCGGTGCTGCTGGCCAGGGCTGTTGCCCGGCGCGAGGTGGAGTTGTGGGAGTTCTGTCTGCAGCCCGGGGACGCCTATGTCTCGGAGGCCGATCCCGATGGCTGGAGTGAACAGGTCTACGTCGTCGAAGGGCATCTGACGCTGCGCTTTGCCGACCCTGCGGCCATCCAGCAGATAGGGGCGGGCGAGTTCTTCATGTTCCCCAGCAATCAGCCGCACCGCTATTGCAACGATGCCGATGTGCCCCTGCGCTTCGTTCGTAACGTTGTGCTCTGACCTTCCGATTCTTTATCGCAACCCGACCGAGGCACTGTTCGATGACCGAAGATTCCCATCAGACGGCTGACATACTGATCATCGGCGGCGGTCTGAGCGGGACCATGCTGGCGGTGCAACTGCTGCGCAGACCGGGCCGGCGCCGAATCCTGATCATCGAAACCCGCAGCGAACTCGGCAGGGGCGAGGCCTACAGTGCGACGGAGCCGGGCCATACGCTCAATGGCAACGCTGCGCGGATGAGCGTCGATCCGGATAACCCGGATGACCTTACCCAATGGCTGACTGATTATCTGGCCGCTGGTGGCTGGCCTGAAGCCGCTGAGCAGAGGGTCCCGGTCGCCGAACTGTTTCCGCCGCGCGGGGTGTTCGGGCTTTACGTCCAGCAGCGGCTGCGTGAAGCCCGAAGCGCTGGCGAAGCCTTTGGCTCGACCGCCGTGCATGTGCCCGGCGAGGCAGTGGACCTGCAGGTCCATGAAGGTGGCGTCAGTGTCTCGCTGGCTGACGGTCGCATGCTGCGCGGCAGCCGCGCCGTGCTGGCGACCGGTATGTACGCGGCGTCACGCACCCCGCGACGTGATTCGAACGAGCTGAACACGGCAGCCCTGGACCCCTGGGATGTGGCGGTGATGAGAAAGCTCGATCCGCAGTCGAGGGTGCTGATCATCGGCTCGGGGCTGACCATGGTCGATGCGCTGGTCTCGCTGGAAACGGCCGGGCATCGTGGGCCCATCCAGATCTTTTCCCGGCACGGTCTGCTGCCGCATGTCCGGCGTCAGCCGCCGGAATGGTCTGATTTTCTCGCTCAGGACCCGAGTATCCGCAGCACTCGGCAACTGGTGCGCAAAGTGCGTGAACAGTGCGAGCTGGCCATCGAGAGCGGTATTGACTGGCAGGCACCGCTGGACACCGTGCGCGCCAATGTGGGCAGGCTGTGGAATCAGGCCAGCGATCAGCAGCGCCGCCAGTTCGTCCGTCATGTACGGCCTTGGTGGGAGAGTCACCACCATCGCTCCCCGCCACCCAGCGCTGCGCTGCTGGCGCGGCTGATCAGGCAAGGGCGGTTGAGTATTGACGCGGCCTCGTTGCAGGGCGTGGCCAGTCTGCCGTCAGGTCAGGTACAGATCAGTGTGCGCCGGCGCGGTGAGAGTCAGCCGACGCAGATTACCGGTGATGCGTTAATCAACTCTACCGGCATCGAATACGACTGGCGACGCGTGGATCGCCCGTTGCCCCGGCAGTTGCTGGCTCGCGGTCTGATACAGCCCGGCCCGCTGGCACTCGGCATCGCCGCCGACGCCGCTGGCGCAGTGCTCGACGCACACGGTCAGTACTCGGCACGCCTGTTCGCCATGGGCCCTCCATTGCGCGGCATGTGGTGGGAAAGCACTGCAGTGACCGACGTGGCGATCCAGGCCAAGGCGCTGGCGATGCGTTTGTCGTAAGGCGCCGCGTGCTCAGAAGAGGACGCAGAGCGTCCGGAAACGCATACCCACGCGGAGCATGGGCACGATAGTGTTCTCCCGGACAGCGATCGTTCCTCACGCTCCAGCGTGGGAATGCCGTTCGTGACGCTCTGCGTCATCGGTCTGAGTCTTCACACCGACAGGTGCAGCATGCGGTCGCCCTGGACGTTTTCACCCGGTCTGCGCTTGTTGACCGCCAGTTCGCCAATCTTGATCAGGCGTGTGCGCGTGACGTTGCGGGTCAGGCCCAGCAGGCTGGCTGTGTGCACCTGGTTGTGGTGGCAGAAGCGATAGGCGGTTCTGAGCAACGTGTCCTCGACCTTCTCGTGCAAGGCTCCGGCCTGTTCTTCAAAGAGCTTTTGAAACGCTCGGTTGAGCAGTTGCTCGGCTGATTCGTCAGGCGGGTTCTGTTCATCCTGGCGCTCGATTCCAAGGTTGGACATGCGCAGGTCATCACGCTGAATGACGCCTTCACGGCACACCAGCAGGGTGTGATGGATGACGTTTTCCAGCTCGCGAATATTCCCCGGCCAGCTGTAGGTCTTGAGCTTGTGCTCGGCTTCTGGGCTGATCCGTACCGGACCATGCCGCAGCCGCTGGCTGTAGACCTCTATGAAATGCCGGGCCAGGGGCAGGATGTCGCCCGGCCGGTCGCGCAGCGGGCTCAATTCCAGATTGACCACGTCGAGCCGGTAATAAAGGTCTTCGCGAAAATGCCCGGCGTTGATGGCCTTTTCCAGCTGCACGTTGGTAGCTGCGAGGACCCTCACATCAATGGGCACGCTTTTGCGCGAGCCCAGACGCACCACTTCACGCTCCTGAAGCACGCGCAACAATTTGACCTGCAGCGACATGGGCAGGTCGCCGATCTCATCGAGAAACAGCGTGCCGCCATTGGCCTCTTCGAACCAGCCCGCCTTGGCGCTGATCGCTCCGGTAAACGCGCCTTTTTCGTGGCCGAACAACTCGGCCTCGATCAGGTTCTCGGAGAACGCGCCGCAGTTGACCGCCACGAACGGTTTGTCGCGGCGGGCGCTCAGTTCGTGGACGTGACGAGCAACCAGTTCCTTGCCGGTACCGGTCTCGCCAATGATCAGCACGCTGGCATCGCTGGGCGCAACCTGGCGTACGTGAGCGAGCAGGGCTCGCGACTTGGGGTCTTCGAACACCTGCGCAGTGGCCCTGATCGAGGTGGCCAGCGCAGGCGAGTGGGGTAAGGTCAGCAGTTGTCCGGACATCACTTGGCCTGCGGGGGCAGATCGTTGGCGATCATTTCGCCGAACGGGCCCGTCAGGTTGGTGATGCCACGCCCGGCGAGGCTGGCGTAAGGCTCAGGCAGCAGCGGGAAGACCAGTTCGGCGAAGCGGTAAGCTTCTTCAAGATGCGGGTAACCCGAGAAAATGAAGCTCTCGATGCCCAGGTCGGCGTATTCCTTGATGCGTGCCGCGACTTCTTCGGGATTGCCGACCAGCGCCGTGCCTGCACCGCCGCGTACCAGTCCGACACCGGCCCACAGGTTGGGCGCGATCTCCAGGTTGTCGCGGCGCCCGTCATGCAGTGCTGCCATGCGCCGCTGGCCTTCGGAATCAAAGCGCGAAAAGGACTTCTGCGCCGCAGCAATGGTGTCATCACTGATGTGTTCGATCAGCGTGCTGGCGGCTTTCCAGGCTTCTTCGCTGGTTTCGCGCACGATCACGTGCAGGCGAATGCCGAACTTCACGGTACGTCCCTTGCGCGCGGCCCGTTCACGTACATCGGCGAGCTTTTGCGCCACGGCTGCCGGAGGCTCGCCCCAGGTCAGGTACACGTCCACCTGATCGGCCGCAAGGTCATGCGCCGCATCGGAGGAACCACCGAAGTACAGCGGCGGGTAGGGTTTTTGAATCGGCGGGTAAAGCGCTTTGGCGTTTTGCACGCGCAAGTGCTTGCCTTCGAAGTCGACCGCTTCGCCCTGCAGGACGCGACGCCAGATTTTCAGAAATTCGTCGGTGACCTCATAACGCTCGCTGTGGTCGAGAAAGCTGCCATCGCCACGGTTTTCGTCCGGGTCGCCACCGGTCACCACGTTGATCAGCAGCCGGCCGCCGGACAGGCGATCCAGTGTGGCTGCCATGCGTGCCGAGACGGTCGGCGAGATAATCCCCGGGCGGATCGCTACCAGATACCTCAGGCGCTCGGTCAGCGGCACCAGCGCCGAGGCGATGACCCACGAGTCTTCGCAGGAGCGACCGGTAGGGATCAATACGCCGTAATAACCCAAGTCATCGGCGGCCTGCGCCACCTGTTTCAAATAGTTGAGGGTGACGGGACGTGCGCCCTTTGTCGTCCCCAGATAATGGCCGTCGCCGTGAGTCGGAAGAAACCAGAAAACGTTCATGACAAATCCTTGGAAGTAATCAGCCGGGTGAAAGCTGACGGGACCCGCTGTCGGTTGGCAGACACCTCACCAACAGCGTTCGGGGTGGGGCCATTTATAGAACGTCTTTTTTATTCCGCAAAAGAACGTTAAACCATATTTTTAGATTCTAAATGCATATAGCTCTCGCGACCCCGTGAACACCTCTGCGCCAGGCCTTTGAATACAAGGCTTTTGACGGTGGCAGAGACCCCATCAATAAAGTGCCTGCTAAGCGCCGACGCGCTGAAAGTCTGCTGTCGAGCTAAAAAACGTTTCCAGCGCGGCAGGTTTCCCGGCGCTCGTCAGGCTGCCGAAACTTTTCTCCGACCGGTCCGGTCACCTTTCCAGGACCAACAGGAGTCAGACCATGGCAAGGGCAATCTGGAAGGGCGCAATCAGCTTCGGGCTGGTGCATATACCGGTCGCGCTGGTTTCGGCGACAACGTCGACCAGTGTCGACTTCGACTGGCTCGACAAACGCAGCATGGACCCGGTCGGCTACAAGCGAATCAACAAGGTCACCGGCAAGGAAGTCACCAGCGAAAACATCGTCAAGGGCGTGGCGTACGAGAAGGATCGCTACGTGGTGCTCAGCGAGGAGGAAATTCGTTCTGCGCACCCCAAATCGACGCAGACCATCGACATATTCGCCTTCGTCGACAGCCAGCAGATCCCCTTGCAGAACATCGACACGCCTTATTTCCTGACCCCCGACAAGCGCGGCGAGAAAGTCTATGCGTTGTTGCGCGAAACCCTGGTCGACACCAAAAAGGTCGCGCTGGCCAATGTCGTGCTGCATACCCGCGAGCACCTGGCAGCGGTCATGCCACTGGAATCGGCGCTGGTGATGGTGATCCTGCGCTGGCCTGCCGACGTGCGTGAGCTGGATGCACTGGAACTGAGCGATGCGGTGACCGACGCCAAGTTGAACAAGAGCGAACGTGACATGGCCAAGCGCCTGGTCAAGGACATGAGCGCTGACTGGCAGCCTGAGCTGTATCGCGACACCTTTCAGGACAAGATCATGCACCTGGTCAAGACCAAGGCAGACGAAGGCGAAATCGAGGATGTCGAGACCGATCCGGCCGATGAAGAGCGCAAGAGTGCCGATGTCATCGACCTCACCGACCTGCTGCGGCGCAGTCTGGCGGGCAAGGGCGGGGCCAGTAAAGGCAAGGCGAGCAAGCCTGCGGCGAAGGAAAAACCGGCCGACAAGGACAGCCCCAGGCCCAAGCGGCCCGCCGCGCGCAAGAAAACCAGCAAAGCCTCTTGAGCCCTACGGAGTGACCGGTGATGGCCAAGCCCGCCAGTGAATACACCCGCAAGCGCAATTTCGCCATCACCTCCGAGCCTGCGGAAAGCAAACGCAAGGGCAAAGGCAAATCGCAACCCGGTGCGCTCGGTTTCGTGATCCAGAAGCATGACGCTCGTAACCTGCACTACGACTTTCGACTGGAGCTGGATGGCACGCTCAAGAGCTGGGCCGTGCCCAAAGGCCCGAGCCTGGACCCTACGCAAAAGCGTCTGGCAGTGCATGTCGAAGACCATCCGCTGGACTACGCCGGCTTCGAGGGCAGTATCCCGCAGGGGCAGTACGGTGGCGGTGATGTGATCGTCTGGGACCGCGGTGTCTGGCAGCCGCACGGCGATCCGCAAAAGACCTACGAGGAGGGCAAACTCAAGTTCACCCTGGTCGGCGAGAAACTCAGCGGTGACTGGGCACTGGTGCGTACCCGGCTCAAGGGCAGCGGCAGCAAGGAGCAGTGGCTGCTGATCAAGGAAAAGGATGACATCGCGCGACCTGCTGCCGAATACGACATCACCCATGAGCAGCCGCAAAGCGTGATCAGTGGTGCTCATGTGGGCGAAGAGCGCAGTACTCCGAAAAAGTCCACGGGCAGTGCTGCAAACGGAAAAGCCAAGGCCGCCACATCAAAATCAAAAGCGCCGACGCCAGCGGCAAAACCGACGCGCAGGAAAGCGAAATCGGCTTTTCCGGACACGCTTTCGCCGCAACTGGCGACGCTGGTGGAGGCGCCGCCAGCCGGTGACTGGCTGTACGAAATCAAATTCGATGGCTACCGCATGCTGACCCGTATTCAGGGCGACGACGTGCGGCTGTTTACCCGCAACGGGCATGACTGGACCGAGCGGCTGCCGGAGCTGGTCAAGGCGCTCAAGGGCATGAAGCTGCGCGACAGTTGGTTCGACGGCGAAGTGGTGGTTCTCGACGAGCAAGGGCTGCCTGATTTCCAGGGCCTGCAGAATGCTTTTGACGCGGGGAACAGCAAGGACATTCTGTATTACCTGTTCGACATGCCGTTTTTGAGCGCGGAGGACCTGCGTGAAGTGCCGCTTGAGCAGCGTCGTGACGCCTTGAAACAAGTTCTCGACGCGCAAAAAAGCCGCTTGTTGCGTTATTCGGATGCCTTTCAGGCGGGCCACCAGGATATTGTCGCGAGTGCTGCGGCAATGGGCCTGGAAGGGGTGATCGGCAAGCGTGCCGGCAGTGCGTACGTCAGCAAGCGTAATGCCGACTGGATCAAGCTCAAATGCCGCTTGCGGCAGGAATTCGTGGTCGTCGGCTACACGGCGCCGCAGGGCAGTCGATCGGCGTTCGGTGCCCTGTTGCTTGCGGTCAATGCCGGTGAGGACGGGCTGGTCTACGCCGGGCGGGTCGGCACCGGGTTCACTGAAGTGACCCTTGAGCAACTGTATAAAAAGCTGAAGAAGTTGCAGCGCAAGGATTCACCGCTGGCCAAAAAGCTCTCCGCGTCACAGGCCCGTGGCGTGCAGTGGGTGGAACCGCAACTGGTCTGCGAAGCCGAATTCGCCCAGTGGACCCGCGAAGGCATCGTGCGCCAGGCCGCCTTTGTCGGACTGCGCAGCGACAAGCCCGCCAAGGACGTGGTGCGTGAAGACGCACAGCCTGCCAACGTGGCCAGCGACACCCCAACCACAACGGCAGTACCCAAGGCGCGCAAAAAGGCCGCGCAGGGGAAAGTTGATGTGGCGGGCACCGGCATCAGTCATCCGGACCGCGTCATCGACAGCAAGACGGGCACCAGCAAGATCGAACTTGCACAGTTTTACCAGTCCATCGCCGACTGGATTCTGCCCTACCTGAACAAGCGTCCCGTGGCACTGCTGCGCTGTCCGGAGGGCATCGACGGTGAGCAGTTTTTCCAGAAGCATGCCGAGCATCTGGCGATCCCGCACATCAGGCAACTGGACCGTGCCCTGGACCCCGGGCATGCCGCGCTGATGGAAATAGATTCGGTGCAGGCGCTGGTCGGTGCTGCGCAAATGGGCGCCATCGAGCTGCATACCTGGGGCGCGACGCGTGACAGGATCGAAACGCCGGACCATTTCGTGCTGGACCTTGATCCCGATCCGGCACTGCCCTGGCGCAGCATGATCGAGGCCACGCAAATGGTGCTCGCCGTGCTGGAAGAACTGGGTCTGGAGGCTTTCCTCAAGACCAGCGGCGGCAAGGGCATGCACATCATCGTGCCGCTGGCGCGGCAGGCAGACTGGGACACCGTGAAGGCGTTCGCCAAGGCCATCGCCGAGTTTGCCAGCCGTCAGTTGCCGGAACGCTTCACCGCCACCATGGGGCCGAAAAACCGCGTCGGAAAAATCTTCATCGATTACCTGCGCAACAGCCGCGGCGGCAGCACGGTGACCGCCTATTCGGTACGCGCCCGGCCCGGGTTGCCGGTCTCGGTGCCGATTGCGCTGGATGAGCTGGCGGGGCTGAAGTCGTCGGCACAGTGGGACATCACCAACCTTGAGCAGCGCTTGAAGCGGCTCAAGGACGACCCGTGGGCCGGTTACAGCAACCGGCGCAAGATCACGCAGAAGATGTGGAAACAACTGGGTGCGAAACGGCCTTGAAGCAAGGCCACTGTCCGGGTTTTGCAAGGGGATACGTGGCCGGCACGCCAAGCAATAGCTGACATGCCGGCCGCACACTGGGGCTTAGAGAATCCGGTACAACAGTCGCTCGACCCGCACGCGGCTGACACGCTTGAGAAACTTGCGCACGCCTTCAGGGTAGTTGGCGAGGGTGTCGAGTTCGTCATACTGGTTGACGCGCTGCGTGTTGCGCATCAAATGCGCGATTTCCGCTTCCCGTGGCTCGCTCCACTGACCCTTCGGATCGTCGATCAGCAAGGCGTTTTCCAGGTCCAGATTGAAGGCACGAGGGTTCAGGTTGTTGCCGGTCAGCAGGGTATAGCGCTGGTCGACCCAGATGCCCTTGAGGTGGAAGGTGTTATCGCCGTGTTTCCACAGGTGCACATTGAGGCGGTGCTGGGCAATTGCCTTCTGATGCTTGTGGGCAAAGCGGCGCAGGCTGATTTCATAGAGATAGGGCAGGGCCGAGATCACCTTGAACGGCTCATCCGGATCGATGAAGAAGTCGTTGGCGGTCTTGTCGCCAATGATGATGTCGACCTGCACGCCGCGCTTGAGGGCCCGATTGATCTCGCGAGTGACTGCCACCGGCAGGTTGAAATACGGCGTGCAGATGGTCAGCTGGATCTTGCTCGACGCGATCAGATCGCAGATGGCGCGGTTGAGATTGTTGCGCGGGCCGACGCCGAGCAGCGGAATCACGCGCATCTCGCCGTTTTCCTTTTCGCCCGCCGAGGTGTCGTAAGCAGCGCGTTTCAGGTCGCCACGAAACGCGCGGATCTCGCTGCGTAAACTGCGCGAGCTGGGCGGCGATTGCAGATCGAGGCGGTGCACGGCCGGCGAGGAGAGTATTTCCCGCTGCACCAGATTCTGGAAGGCGTCGGCCAGTGCCGCGTTTTCGATCAGGTGATAACGGTCCAGACGGTATTTGTCGAGCTTGTGCAGGTAGACGTTGTTGATGCTCGCGCCGCTGTAGATCACGCAGTCGTCGATCACACTGCCCTTAAGGTGCAGCACGCCGAACAGTTCGCGGGTCTGCACCGGCACGCCGTAGATTGGCACTTCTTCATCGTATTCGAGGTTCTGCGCCTGATACCAGGTCGAGTTGCCGGGCTGGCGTCCGGCACCGATCAGGCCGCGTTGCGCGCGGAACCAGTCGACCAGCACCACCACATCCAGCTCCGGCCTCGCGGATTTGGCGGCGTACAGCGCGTCGAGAATCTCCTGGCCGGCTTCATCCTGTTGCAGGTACAGCGCGATGATATAGATGCGCCGGGTGGCCGAAGCGATCTTTTCCAGCAGGCAGCGTCGATAGTCGGCGGCAGAAGGAACAATGGAGATTGCATCGCTCTGCAAGGCAAAACCACGAAGTGCTGCCAGGGTCGAGCGTCGGAAAGTGGACGGCATAGGCCTCTCGATGGGAAAACCAATAGCCTGTGAGCTTACACGACAGTCGCCCTCCTGTGGCTGTCGCCAACCTGTTTCAAAGCATTGCGGAACGCCACGGGCCGCCATGCGCGCTGATTTTCATGCCGGGCACGGAAACGAACCGCGTGGAGTTACGCGATTGTCATTTTTCCTACGTAAACAAATGATAAGCATTACCAGTAACATCTGATATCCTTTCGCATCCGCCCGATCGGTGATGTCCAGGACGGTTGCTTCCGATCTCGTTCAACTTGTCTTCAGGACCTATTGATGAACTCCCCATCGTTCCCGATGCGCCTTACGTTGCTCGCGTTTTGCTGTTCCATTGGATCTCCGGCCTGGGCCGCTGCAGAGGCTGCCGCCCGGCAGGACGGCCCTGTGGTGCTGGGCGAGACCGACATCAGTGCCGACAAGGCCGATCCTCACGCGCTGCCGCCGGTTTATGCCGGTGGGCAGGTGGCGCGCGGCGGGCAACTGGGGGTTCTGGGTAATGCCGACATCATGGACGTGCCGTTCACCATGAGCAGTTACACCGAACAGTTGATCGAGGACCAGCAGGCCGAAACCGTCGGCGACGTATTGCTCAATGATGCATCGGTGCGTCAGTCGAGTGGTTATGCCAACGCTTCGCACATCTTCGTCATTCGCGGCCTCAAGCTGACCACCGATGATATTTCCTACAACGGCCTTTACGGCGTACTGCCACGCCAGATCATATCGACCGATGCGCTGGAGCGCGTTGAGGTGTTCAAGGGCCCCAACGCCTTCATCAACGGCGTGACCCCAACCGGTTCCGGGATTGGCGGCGGCGTGAACCTGCAGCCCAAGCGCGCGCAGGATACGCCGACGCGTCGTTTTACCACCGACATCAGCAGCGACGGCCGGGTCGGCGAGCATCTCGACCTGGGGCAGCGCTTTGGCGAGGGCAATCGCTTCGGCGCGCGTCTCAACCTGTCGCAGCGCGAAGGCGAGACCGGTGTCGAGGACGAAGAGCATCGCAGCAAGCTGTTCGCGCTGGGGCTTGATTACCGAGGTGACAACTTCCGTCTTTCCGGTGATTTTGCCTACCAGAAGCAGCGCATCAACCAGAGCCGCAACACGGTGTTTGTCGACAGCGCTCTGACCAGCGTGCCGCATGCCCCGGACTCGGATACCAATTACGCGCCGAACTGGACCTGGACCGAAACGGAAGACACTTTCGGCATGAGCCGTGCCGAGTACGACCTCAACGAAGACTGGACGCTGTACGCCGCAGTGGGCGCCAAGCACACCCGCGAGGTCGGCGTATATGGCTCGCCAACCGTCCACGACGCCGCAGGCAATACCACGGCCGCACCGTCTTTCATCCCGCATGACGAAGATAACAAGACGGCCATGGCCGGCCTCAATGGCAAGCTGCAGACCGGCGCGGTCAGTCACAAGGTCAACTTCGGGCTGTCCGGTATCTGGACCGAACAGCGCAGTGCGTATCTGTTCGGCGGCACCTCCAGCAACAACCTTTACGACCCTGTCTCTCAAGAGCGCCCGGCACTCGACAGTTTCACCGCAGGCGATCTGAATGATCCCGGCATTGTCGGCAAGAGCCGCATGCGCAGCGTCGCGTTCTCCGACACGCTGGGCTTTTTCGATGATCGACTGCTGCTGACCGCAGGCCTGCGTCGCCAGCAACTGCGTGTTCAGGGGTATGAATACGGCAGCGGCCCGCGCAATGCGCTGTACGACGAAGCGATCACCACGCCGGTCTACGGGGTGGTATTCAAGCCCTGGCAATATGTGTCGTTCTACGCCAACCGCATCGAAGGTCTGGCGCAAGGTCCAACGGCTCCGGATAGCGTCACCATCAACCCTGGCGAAGTTTTTGCGCCGTCGCGCTCGAAACAGGTGGAAGCGGGCGTCAAGCTGGACATGGGCACGTTCGGCGCGAGCCTTGGCGTGTACCGCATCGAGCAACCGGCTGACGGCTACCAGGTTCTGGAAGGCACAGAGTCGCGTTATGTCCGTGATGGTCAGCAGCGCAACCGCGGCGTGGAGATGAACGTCTTTGGCCAGCCTGTCAGCGGCTTGCGTCTGCTGGCCGGTCTGACCCTGATGGATACCGAGGTGAGCGGCACGTCCGGCGGCAGCAACGACGGCAATCGCGCCGTGGGTGTGCCGACCTTCCAGTTCAATGCGGGTGCCGATTGGGATATTCCGGGGATCGAAGGCGCGGCCATCAATGCGCGCATGCTGCGCACCGGCGGGCAATATGTCGATGCTGCCAACGACCTGAGCATCCCGACCTGGAACCGCTTCGACCTGGGCGCACGCTACACCTTCAACGTTGCGCAGAAGGACGTGACCCTGCGTGCCAACGTCGAGAACCTGATGGACAAGGATTATTGGGCATCAGCCAATGGCGGTTACCTGACTCAGGGCGAGCCACGTACCCTCAAGCTGTCGGGCACTATCGACTTCTGATTGACTGGCCGCATCGCAGGATGCGGCCAGCCGCTGGATCAGTAGCCGTTACGCTTCAGAATCGTTTCAATGCTTTCTTTTGCCGGCCGCCCGTAGAACTTCAACAGTTCGGCGGTGCGGTTGGTGAAGAAGCCGTCCGCGCCATCATGGCTGATCCGCTTGAAGTCCTCTGCGTCGTCTACCGTGTACGGGTGGATGACCATGCCTTTTTCGTGGGTCAGGTTGTTCATCCAGGGTTTGACCAGGTCCATGTAGCTCTGGTCGCCGCCCTTGGCCAGTTGCGACGAAGGGCCGGTACCGATGGCGCCGTGGTCCTTGGCCCAGTTAATCCACTGCTGGAACTCTTGCGCTGATTTGACTTCCTGGGTCGCGTAATAGCTGGCCTTGTCCTTGGCCCCGGAGTCCTTGAACGCGACGCTGGATTTGGGCTCTATCGAGCCTTCGCCAATCCACAGCAGCATGACCTTGGGCACTTTCGGCATTTCTTTCTGCAACAGTTCCAGGCTTTGCTTCTCGAACGTCTGCAGGACCACGCGTCCTGGCATGTGCGCGACATTGACATGGCCGGGCGCTGCCGCAGGGCGCTGTTCGAGCCAGCCGCGTTTGGCCAGCAGTTTCTTCAGGTCGGCTTCGACACCGGGAAACTTGTTCGGCACCTTGGTCTCGATGTACAGCCCCGGCTTGTTGGCGCCGCCCTCGGCGATGTTAATGACCTCATCCAGCGTCAGGATCTGCAACCCGTTGTAACTGTCGCGGGCCCTGTCCGGGTAAGCCTTGTTAAACCACGAACCGGCGTCCAGTTGCTTGAGCTCCGCCAGAGTGAAGGTGTTGACCGGGTCTTTCACCCGTGTCGGGAACACTTGAGCAATGTTGGTGGTGCGTTCCAGCACGTCATCGTGCAGCGCTATCAGCACGTTGTCCTTGGTTCGCTGGATGTCCATTTCCAGGTAGTCCGCGCCCAGGTCCCGCGCCAGGGTGTAGGCCGGGATGGTTTCTTCCGGTGCGTCGAACGAAGCACCGCGATGGGCGATCACGGCTGGCCAGGGCAGGCCGTATTTCTCGCTCAGCACCTTGCCTGGGGCGTCCGCCGCCGCTGCCATGCCTGACGACAGCATCAGGCCCGACATGACAGCCGCAGCCAATAGGGTCTTTTTCAACAGGGTGGTGGGAAGTCCTTGCATGGGCGGGTGTTTCCTTGTTTTTTGAGAAAGCCTGTTTTTATGAGCAGCCTGCGCGCCAGATCATAGCGGCGCTGGGCGCGTCACTGCACGCAACGATAGCGCACCAGGGTGATTGCCGGGTCAGCTTGCGCATTAGTCTGTCCGGCAAATGCGTCCACTTTATGAACGCCCGGCGTATTCGGGAAGGCTTTTTTCAGTTCCGGCGTCAGCGACGCTGCACAAGCGCGTCGAGTCGCGTTAAGGTCAGCGTTTTGCTGATCGAACGGGAGCGCGCATGACAACGGTATTGGTGCTGGTGGAAAACCTGGACACGTATTTGCCGATTCTTGAAAGCAGCGGTTATCAGTTGATTCGCGCCCCGACGGCCGAACTGCGCGCCGAGGCGATTGCCACGCACGGGCCGAGCATCAGCGCAGTGGTGACACGCGGGCCGCTGGGATTTTTCGCCGAGGAAATGGATGCACTGCCGCAGCTGCGCATCATTTGCGTAAGCGGCGCCGGGTACGAGAAGGTCGATCTGCCTGCCGCGCAGGCACGGGGCATCGTCGTGACCAATGGTGCAGGCGTCAACGCCGCCACGGTGGCCGATCATACGCTGGCGTTGCTGCTGTCTTTGGTACGCGACATTCCACAGGCCGATGCCTCGGTGCGACGCAGCGAATGGCGCAAGGTGGTGCGCCCGTCGCTGGCAGGCAAGCGTCTGGGGATCGTCGGGCTGGGTGCGGTAGGGCTGGCGATTGCCAAGCGTGCTGCCGCCTTCGATATCGCCATCGGTTACCACAACCGCAAGCCACGCAGCGACTGCGATTACACCTGGCATGCGACAGCACAGGCGCTGGCGGCCGCATCGGATTTTCTGGTCATCGCCACGCCCGGTGGCAGCGGCACGCAGCATCTGATCGACGCTCGGGTGCTTGAAGCGCTGGGCCCTGACGGGTTTCTGGTCAACATTGCCCGCGCCAGCGTGGTGGACACCCAGGCGTTGGTCAGTGCGCTGCAGCATGAGCAGATTGCCGGAGCTGCGCTGGACGTATTCGACGATGAACCGACTGTGCCGGACGTGCTCAAGACCCTCGGCAATGTGGTGCTGACACCGCACGTGGCAGGCCTGTCACCCGAGGCGTCGAGAGACAGCGTACAGAGGGTCAACGATAACCTGCTGGCGTTTTTTGCCGGGCAACCGGTGCTGACGCCTGTAACTGAATGAGCAACCGTGCACGCTTGCACGCGAGGCATTGCTGTAACGCCCATTCTGCTGGTTTTGCTGCCTGTTTATAGTCCGCCCGGGCTGTACGACATCAAACAGGGAGCAGGGCATGGGCAAAGCAGATAATACGCGCAACGGGATACGGATCGGTCTGGTAGGGGACTTCAGTGCGGATGTCCCTGCGCATCAGGCCATTCCATTGGCCTTGCAGAGAGCCGCGGAGGTCGCGCAGGTGCCGGTCGGTTTCGAATGGTTGCCGACGCCGCGGATCGGCAGCGGCGCGCAACTCTCTGAATTTGACGGCCTGTGGTGCGTTCCGGCCAGCCCGTATCGGGACATGCAGGGCGCATTGACGGCCATTCGTTTCGCTCGCGAGCATCGGGTGCCGTTTCTGGGGACGTGCGGCGGCTTTCAGCACGCGTTGGTCGAGTACGCCCGCAACCAGCTGGGATGGGCAGACGCCGAGCATGGCGAAACGGCGCCGGACGCGGCAAACGTGATTATCGAGCCACTCAGTTGCTCGCTGGTTGAATCGGTGGCAGCGATTCAGTTGCAACCCGACACGCTGATTGCCCACGCCTATGGCCGGCTCGACATCGACGAGCGCTATCACTGCCGCTACGGCCTGCGCCGCGAGCTGGAGTCGGCGCTGTTCGGCGAGCATCTGAAGGTCAGTGGGCGCGGTCCCGAGGGCGAAGTGCGCTGTATGGAGTTGCAGGGGCACCCGTTCTACGTCGCCACACTGTTCCAGCCCGAGCGCGCTGCGTTGCAGGGCCAGACGCCTCCTCTGGTGGCCGCGTTCGTCCGCGCCTGCCTGAGCAACCCGGCATGATGGCCGCCCGGTTTGCCAAGCCTTACTTCGCTGTGGTGTTCACCTCGCTGCGTACGCCTGACGATGATCAGGCGTACGCCGAGGCGGCGCAGCGCATGGTGAGCCTGGCCCGACAACAGCCCGGCTTTCTGGGCGTGGAGTCGGCGCGCGGTGACGACGGCCTGGGCATCACCGTGTCCTACTGGAGCGATGAAGCCGCGATTCTGGCCTGGAAACAGCAGGCCGATCATGCCCAGGTCCGCGAGCAGGGACGTGCGCACTGGTATCAGGCGTTTACCACGCGAATCTGCCGGGTCGAGCGTGACTACGCGTTCGACGCGTAAGCATTCAGGGCATTACCGGCGGCACATAGGCCAGCGTGGTGCCCAGTGCCCAGAGCAGAAACAGCACCAGCGGCGTGTGCACCAGCAGTTGCACGAACGAGAAGCCGATCAGGTCACGCGCCTTCAGGCCCAGCACACCCAGCAGCGGCAGCATGTAGAACGGGTTTATCAGATTGGGCAAGGCTTCGGCTGCGTTGTAGATCTGTACTGCCCAGCCGAGGTGATACTGCAGGTCGTTGGCAACTTGCATCACGTAGGGTGCTTCGATGATCCACTTGCCGCCGCCTGACGGAATGAAAAAGCCCAATATGGCCGAATAGACCCCCATCAGAATTGCGTAAGTGTCGTGGGAGGCAATGCTGGTGAAGAACGTCGAGATGTAATGCGCCAGGGTTTGCGCATCGCCGCCTTTGACCGTGGTCAGTAGCGCGGCGATCGAACCGTACAGAGGGAATTGAATCAGCACGCCAGTGGTGGTGGGCACCGCCCGCGCGACGGCGTCGAGAAAACTGCGCGGTCGCCAGTGCAGCAGGGCACCGAGCATGATGAACAGGAAGTTGTAGGTGTTGAGCCCGGAAATCGCCGTGATCGCCGGTTTGCTCGAAAACTCGTTGAACAGCCAGCCAACCCCCAGCAGCACCATGAGGATGATCAGCAGCGGGCTGTATTCCAGCCATTCCCCGGGCCGTGTGCGGGGCGGCAGTGGCGGCAGGTTGAAGGCCGGGTCGACACCGCAGGCCTTGGCGTCGCGGGCGCTGTTTGGGCCGGGCGCGGTGGCATAGGCAACGATCAATGATATGACTACCAGCGCGGCGAGCATGACCCCGGATTGCCAGAGAAAGATGGTTTCGGTGAACGGGATCACGCCGGTAATCGCCAGGATCGACGGCGGCAGACTGGCCGGGTTGGCCTGCAATTGCGCGGCCGAAGACGACAGCCCCAGCGCCCAGACTGCACCCAGGCCCAGATAGGCGGCGGCGCCGGCTGCGCGGTAATCCATGCGCAGGTCAGTGCGGCGGGCGAGGGCACGCACCAACAGGCCGCCGAACACCAGCGACAGGCCCCAGTTGAGCAGCGAGGCGAGCATGGAAATCAGCGCCACCCAGGCCACCGCCGAACGGCCGTTGCGCGGCACCCTTGCCAGGCGGTCGATCAGGCGCACCGCAGGCGGTGAACTGGCGACCACGTAACCGCCGATGACTACGAAGGCCATCTGCATGGTGAACGGAATCAGGCTCCAGAACCCGTCACCGAACGCCTTGGCAGCCTCGGCCGGGCGCGCGCCGATCGCCAGTGTCGCCAGCGTGACGATGACCACTGCCAGTGCGGCAAATACCCATGAATCGGGAAACCAGCGTTCAGCCCACGCGGCGCAGCGCAAGGCAAATCGGGCGGAGCGGCTTTCTTCTATGTTGGCGGCCATCTGGGGCACCTCTTTTTGTAATTATTATCGGGGAGTTACTTGAACAGCCGACTATTGCGGACGCATAGCGTCCAGAACGGCGTTCCCACGCTGGAGCGTGGGAACGAGCGTGGCTGGCAATGAGTATCGTGCGAATGCTCCGCGTTGGCCTGCACTCAGAAGCTCATCTCGATCACGTCATCCGGCACGATCAGCTTGCCTGCGGTTTTGGCCACGATTTCTTCCACGCTGACCCCCGGCGCGCGTTCGCGGAGGATGAACGCGCCGTTTTCGATTTCCAGGTAGGCCAGATCAGTCAGCACCTTGCGGATGCAGCCTGCGCCGGTCAGTGGCAGGCTGCAACGGGTGAGCAGTTTGGATTCGCCGTCCTTCGACGCATGGGTCATGGTGACGATGATGTTGTCAGCGCCCGCCACCAGGTCCATCGCGCCACCCATGCCCTTGATCAGCTTGCCGGGGATCATCCACGAAGCGATGTTGCCCTCGATATCCACCTCGAAAGCGCCGAGCACCGTCAGGTCGACATGGCCGCCGCGGATCATGGCAAAGGATTCGGCCGACGAAAAAATGGAGGCGCCGATGCGCGCGGTGACCGTCTGCTTGCCGGCATTGATCATGTCCGCGTCGATGGTGTCTTCGGTGGGGAAGGCGCCCATGCCCAGCAGGCCGTTTTCCGACTGGAGCATGACGTCGATGTCATCGGGCACGTAGTTGGCCACCAGGGTCGGAATACCGATGCCAAGATTCACGTAGTAACCGTCCTTGAGCTCACGGGCGACACGTTGAGCCATTTGTTCGCGGGAAAGTGCCATCGTCTGAAGCCTCTTTATTGTTGTAGGGCCAAGGCTGCGCTATCAGGATTTTCTGACGGTGCGCTGTTCGATGCGTTTTTCGAAAGTGCCCTGAATGACCCGGTCGACGTAGATGCCGGGGGTATGGATCTGGGTAGGCAGCAGCACGCCGGGCTCGACGATTTCTTCGACCTCGACCACGGTGATCCGTCCGGCGGTGGCCACCACCGGGTTGAAGTTCTGTGCGGTATGACGATAGATGACGTTGCCGAAGTGGTCGGCTTTCCAGCCCTTGATCAGGGCGAAGTCACCGGTGATGGCTTCTTCCAGAATCACGTTGCGGCCGTTGAACTGGCGGGTTTCCTTGCCTTCGGCGACCGGCGTTCCGTAACCGGTCGCGGTGTAGAACGCCGGAATGCCCGCGCCACCGGCACGCAGTTTTTCCGCCAGGGTGCCTTGCGGCGTGAGTTCGACTTCCAGCTCGCCGCTGAGCAGCTGCTTTTCGAACAAGGCATTCTCGCCGACGTAGGACGAAATCATTTTGCGGATCTGCCGGTCTTCCAGCAGGATGCCGAGTCCGAAGCCGTCAACGCCGCAGTTGTTGGAGACCACGGTCAGGCCCTTGATGCCCATGCGCTTGATCTGCGCGATCAGGTTTTCCGGGATGCCGCACAGGCCGAAGCCGCCGCAGAGTACCGTCATGTCATCGGTCAGCCCGGCGAGGGCTTCTTCGTAGGTCGCTACTCGTTTATCGAGTCCAGCCATGATGATCCGCCTTTTATAGTTGTTGACCGACAGTCGCGCTGCCGGAGGATCGGGTGACCTGCATCTTCTCTCGACGGGACTGATTTGTTAATTTTGTTTTTCTGATCAATTCATAAGAAAAGCAAATATATGAACGTCAAGCAGCTTCGCGCTTTTCTGGCCGTTGCGCAGTACCTGAGCTTCGCTCAGGCCGGCGAGCGACTCAACGTGTCGCAACCAGCCTTGAGCCTGACGATCAAGAGCCTCGAAGAGGACCTTGGCGGACAGCTGTTGACGCGCACCACACGCAACGTCGGTCTGACGCCCGAAGGCGAGACCCTGTTGCCGCTGGCGCGCCAGTTGCTGGCCGACTGGGACAACACCGAAGAACTGCTGCGTCAGCGTTTTACTTTGCAAATGGGCAGGGTGTCGGTCGCCGCCATGCCGTCATTTGCCGGTAATCTGCTGCCAGCGGCCTTGAAGGTGTTTCGCGGGCGCTACCCGCGCGTCAACGTGGCGGTGCATGACGTGATCAACGAGCAAGTGTTGGAGATGGTCCGCCATCGCCGTGTCGAACTGGGTATCGGCTTTGAGCCTGAGTCGAACAGTGCCCTGTCGTTCACCCCGTTCTATATGGACCGCTTCGTCGCCGTGGTGCCCCGTGAGTCGCCGCTGGCCGGGCGGCATGAGGTCGCCTGGGAAGAACTGCTGCGTGAAGACTTCATCGCCCTGCAACGCCCGTCGGCGGTGCGTTTGCTCTTGGAACAGGCCATCGAGCCGCGCCACGGCAAGCTGGCGGTCGCGTTCGAGAGCCATCAGTTGTCGACCATCGGGCGCATGGTTGCCAATGGCCTGGGCGTCAGCGCGGTGCCGTCACTGTGCATCGGGCAGATGCAGGAACTGGGGGCCTGCTGCGTGGCGCTGGTGGAGCCGCTGATCGAGCGGCGTATCGGCCTGATGATGCTCGCCGATCACAAGCTTTCAGCGGCGGCTCAGGCGTTGCGCGAGGTGTTGATCGAGAATGCTCGCAACAGTCGATAGCGACTATCACGGCGGATGATTTTTGCTGCGTCAGGGGCAGGCGTAACCTTGCTTCATTCCTGAAATGAAGCCCGACCGGAGGCCCCCGATGAACCGTATGCTTGCCCTTGCGCTGGTCCTGACATTCACTGTTGCGCTGGTTTCCGGCTGCTCCACTCACCACGCTGTCGAGCAGCGGGCGTTCAGCGCTGAAGAAAGCCATCAGTTGGCCCTTGAAGACCTTAACCGTCGCGGCCTGTCATTTGATGAGTATCAGGCACGCAAGGCGCAGTTGATGGCGGATCCGCAGATCCAGCAGGCGCGGGACTTCGATGAAAAAGGCGAAACAAGCGTCGATCTGGGTGTCACCGGTCAGCAGCCACAAGGTTAACAGTCGGCCTGAAAAGTGCATTGTGCAAGAACTGTACTGCTTTAATTGGCCGGCAACTGTCCGTGTGTTTCCTGCACCGCGTTCGATAGGGTGAGTACCTGACTCACTGATCCGGACAGGCAGCATGTTTCTCTCTTTCGATTTGCTTCTGGCATTCACACTCTTCGCGTTCGTCACCTCCATTACTCCCGGCCCCAACAACATGATGCTGCTGGCCTCGGGTGTGAACTTCGGTTTCAGTCGCACCCTGCCGCACATGCTGGGTATCAGTGTCGGTTTTTTCGTTCTGGTACTGGCCGTAGGCTTCGGTCTGGGCAGTGTGTTCAAGGCCTGGCCGGTTCTCTATACGATCCTGCGCTACGTGGGGGCTGCCTATCTGCTGTACCTGGCCTGGAAAATCGCCACGTCGGGGCCGGCCTCCGATAGCGTCGACAGCGAGGGCAAGCCGCTGAGTTTCATGAGCGCCGCGCTTTTTCAATGGGTCAATCCCAAGGCCTGGATCATGGCGATCGGTGCGATCAGCACCTACACCCCCATGCAGGGCTACTTCTACAACGTTGTGGTGATTTCCGCAGTGTTTGCGTTGATCAACCTGCCCAGCGTGGGCGTCTGGGCAGGCTTTGGCAGTTTGCTGCGTAACGTTCTGCGCGATCCGCTTGGGTTACGTATTTTCAACGGCGTCATGGCAGCGCTGTTGGTGGCCTCGTTGTATCCGCTGTTCATCGAGCATTGATGCCTTTGCTATTCCGGCACTACAACGCCAGTTGCAAGTGCCCGCCAGCCTGCTTGTGACGTGCCTGCAGGCGACGTTGCAGGCCTTGGTGGAAGTGTTCCAGCCCTTCATGCAGGCGCTCGGTGAGGATTTCGTCCAGCGTACCGCCTTGTTCGTTGTCGTCGTAGCTGACCTGGGTATCGATAGCGAAGATGCCGTGCAGCACTTCCTGAGACTTGAGCGCCGACAGCACCGGTTTGAGCGCGTAATCCACGGCCAGCATGTGCGCGATACTGCCGCCGGTGGCCAGCGGCAAGACTACTTTGCCATGCAGCGCGCGCTCGGGCAGCAAGTCGAGCAGGGTTTTCAGCGCGCCGGAAAATGACGCCTTGTACACCGGCGTACCGATCAGCAGGCCATCGGCCTGGCTGACCGCTTCGATCAATTCCAGCACCTGCGGGCTGTCGAAACGGGCGAAAAGCAGGTCCTCCGCATTGAAGTCGCGTATGCGCAATGTGGTGACTTCAACGCCGTGACTCTGCAGCCAGCGGCCGGCGTGGGCCAGCACAACGCCGGAACGGGATTTGGGGGAGGGACTGCCTGAAAGTGAAACGACGCGCATGTGGGATGTCCTTGCGATAAGCGTAACCCTGCAAAGCAGCTTATGTGCCAGCCTTCTTGTGTGTCTGGCTATGGCCCGCAGTCGTTGGGTCTGCGTCTGTTGCATGCCGCAGGAGAGGGTTCGCCGCGCTGATGCAAAAGCCGTCAACTGTTGAACCGCTGTTGCTCTGGCAACAGTCTGGCACGGTGCGGCGGGCAAAAAAAATCCCCGCACAACCGCGTGCAGGGAGATTGGTGAACGGCCGCCTGGGTCAGTTGCGAAAGGCCGCACCGGTCTGTATCACGCTGGCCGAGCCGAGCAACTGGCTGATGAAGCGGCTCCAGCGGGTGATATCGGCAGGGCCGACGAACACCACGTCCTGTGCCTTGAGCTCGAACTGCCCCGCCAGCAGGTAGGCGGTGGGCTTTTTCGCATTGAGGTGGTAGACGGTGGAGGGCGCCTGGGCGAAGTTTTCCGCACCGCGTATGACGTACACCGCATCGCCGTCTGCGCTGTCGGGGCTGAGGCCACCGGAGTTTCCCAACGCCTCGAGCAGCGTCAGGCGGGTGGTGCCGAACGAGATTACCTGAGGGTTACGGACCTCGCCCAGCACATAGATCTTGTTTCGCGAGTTGCTGTTGAGGTGCAGGTAATCGCCGTCCTTCAGGAAGATCCGGCTCAGTTGCGAGTCCCGGCGGTTCAGCGAGTCGATGTCGATCAGGTAGTCCTTGCCCTCCCGGCGCAGGGTCAGCCCGGCCAGGTTGGCATCGGTCAGGTCGACACCGGCGACACTCACCGCCTGCACCAGGCTCAACGGAATATTGGTGATCGGTTGCGGACCGGGGACCTTGAAAGAACCGGACAGCAGTATTCGCTGGCTGTTGTAGCGCAGCACTTTGACGTCGACCTTGACCTCGGTGTACTGCGGCGCCAGGCCCATGCGCAACTGCTCACGAACCTCGCTGACCGTTCTGCCACTCGCGCGGATTCTGCCTACATAGGGGAAGTAGAGCGTGCCGTCGTTGAGCACTTCCCGGGTGTTGGCATCCAGTTGGTCTTGTGAGCCCGGCGCGGTCAGTTCCGGGTGTTCGAACACGGTGACCAGCAAGGTATCGCCAGCACCGATCACGTATTCCGGAGTCCTGTAGTCCAGCAGCACCTGCGGCAGGGCCTTGGCCTCTGCAGTGGCGCGCAGTTGCTGTTGCTGCAGGGTCTTCGGGGTGACCTCGATCAACTGTGCCCGGGGCTCGTCCGGCTTGTCGAGGGTGACGTCATCCGGCGTCATATGTTGCCCCGGCGCGAATGCACAGCCTTGCAGCGCCAGGCTGACCAGCAGTAACGCAGTAAAGCTTCGATTCATGACGTTTTTCCTTTCATGGCATTGCTCCGTTCTTGTTGCGTACCGAGGGTGTTCGGTGGGTGCTCGGGTCAGCGCTGGCATCAGAAGGCGTTCTTGTTGACGAACCCCTTGAGCAGCGTCAGCAGAATGATTTTCAGGTCCAGCCAGATCGACCAGTGCTCGATGTATTCCAGGTCGAATTCGACGCGCATGCGCATCTTGTCCAGCGTGTCGGTTTCGCCGCGCCAGCCGTTGATCTGCGCCCAGCCGGTGATGCCGGGCTTGACCTTGTGGCGCAACATGTAACCGCTGACCTGCCTGCGGTATTGCTCGTTGTGGGCAATGGCGTGGGGGCGTGGGCCGACGATGGACATGTCGCCGTGCAACACGTTGAAGAACTGCGGCAGCTCATCCAGCGACGTCCGGCGCAAAAAGCGGCCCAGTGGTGTTACCCGCGCGTCGTTGCGCGTCGCCTGAAGCACCACATCGGTGTTTTCCTGGACGCTCATGCTGCGAAATTTCCAGACCATGATCGAGCGGCCGTCCAGCCCGTAGCGGCGCTGGCGGAACAGCACCGGGCCGGCCGAGGTGAGCTTGATGGCTGCCGCGATGGTCAGCAGCGGCACGGCGATCAGCAACAGAATCAGGCTCGACAGCACGATGTCTTCGGCACGTTTGGCCAGGCTCCAGGCACCGTCCATGGGCGAGTCGAAAATGCTGATGCTGGCCAGGCCATTTATGCTTTCACTGCGCGCATGCAGCAGATCGAACATGAACACATCCGGAATCAGGTATACCGAGGCGGTGGTGTCGCTCAGGCCGGTAATCAACTCGCGCAGTTGCGGTTCTGCGCTGAAGGCGAGGGTGATGTACACCTTATCGATCCGGCCAGCGCGGGCATCTTCGATCAACTGCTGCAGGTCACCCAGTACGGGCGGGCGGCGCTTGTGCGCCTGCAGATTCATCTGCTGCGGGTGCGCGTCGTAAAAACCGAGCAGGATCAGGCCCATCCAGGGCGCCAGGGCGATGGACCGGGCCAGCCGCTCGCCGACCTGCCCGGTGCCGACGATGGCCACCCGACGCGTGTTGAAGCCACGCCGACGCAGGGTGTGCAGGGCCAGACGAATCAGCAGCCGGTAGCCGCACAGCACGGCGAGGGCTAGCGCGAACCAGCTCATCTGGCCGTTATCGGGCAATTGCGTCTGGTTGAGCAGCAGGCTGTTCAGCGACAGCAGGGTGATGAAGGTCATCGCCCAGTAACTGAAGACCTTGGTCAGCTCGCGCAGGATGCGCTCGCCGCGCCATGAGCCATACAACTGGTGGTACTCGCTGACCCAGTGAAAGACCAGCACCGCGAGGAAAATGTGCGACCAGGCTTCTGTGCTGTCGGTGACTGTCAGCCCGGTTTGCCAGTAACCGATCAGCACGATGACGGTCAGGTCCAGCAAGCGATGGGCGAGCGAAAGCGCTGACTGGTGGGCACGCAGAATGCCGCGGACTGAAGTACGCATGGGAAGGGCTCGCTCAGACGATTTTCAGAGGGACGACACGGTTCGGCAGTTCGCTGCCCAGGCCGGACGATGCCTGGGCGACCCATTGCGACTGAGGCAGGCGCGCCAGATGAACCCTGCTTGAGAGGGCCAGACGGTCCTCGACGAAGGCTTTGATCTCCTGCTCGAAACGCGCGACCGAAAACCGCTCGGCATTGGCCCGGCAAGCCTCGGGAGAGAGGCGTGATTGTGCCGCTTCGAATTCGCCGATGGCGGCGATCAGTGATGCGACTGTTTGCTGTCCGTAGAACACGCCGGTCGGCTGCGGGTGATCCAGACCGCGCACGGTTTCCATGACGCCGCCCTTGGCGAAGGCGATGACCGGCGTGCCGCAGGCCTGGGCCTCGACCGGGCTGATGCCGAAATCCTCCTCGGCGGCGAAGACAAACGCCCTGGCACTGCGCATGTGCTCAAGCAGCACGTTACTCGGTTGGAAACCCAGCAGCGTCACGTTGCTCACCTGGCTGGCAATGGCCTGCGCCTTGGCCAGATCCGGTCCGTCACCGATCATGATCAGGCGTTTGTCAGGCATCGCGGCGAAGGCCTCGACGATCATCGGCATGCGTTTGTAAGGCACCATCCGCGAGGCGCAGAGGTAGAAGTCCCCACGCGTGCCCTGGGCAGTGAAGCCGAGTGTGTCCACCGGCGGGTAGATAACGGTGGAGTCGCGTCGATAGGCCTTGCTGATGCGCGCACCGATAAACCCGGAATTGGCAATGAAGGCATCCACGCCGGTCGACGTGCGCTGGTCCCACAAGCGAATGTAATGCAGGATCAGGCGCGCCAGGCCACCCTTGATTCCCTTGCTCAGCCCGGACTCCTGAAGGTACTGGTGCTGCAAGTCCCAGGCATAGCGGATCGGTGAGTGCACATAACTGATGTGCAATTGGTCCGGGCCGCACAGCACGCCCTTGGCCACCGCGTGGCTGCTGCTGATGATCAGGTCATAACCGGACAGATCCAGTTGCTCGATGGCCAGCGGCATCAGTGGCAGGTAGCGCGAATAGTGTTTGCGGGCACCGGGCAGCTTCTGGATGAACGTCGTTCTGGCGACCTTGCCATGCAGGTGCGCGCGGTCCTGATCGCTGAGGAAGTCGATGACCGCAAACAGGTCCGCAGCAGGCCAGACGTTGATCAATGACGCGAGCACGCGCTCGGCACCGGCGTAGCTCACCAGCCAGTCGTGGACGATAGCGATTCTCATGGGCGTTCCTTGCTGTAATGGCCCGCGCTACTGCGGACGCGGCGGCGCGCATCCTGGCGTTGCTGTTGTGGATTCAGGGTTTGCCGGTGGACGATTCGGCGGCGACGTGCAGCTTGCTTTGCTGCGCAGGGTCGGCCGCCAGCAACGTATCGATGCGCTGGGAAAGGCGCTGCGCGGAAAGCTCCCAGGAAAAACGCTGCACGTTTTGCAGGCCTTGCACACGCAGCGCCTTGCGCAAGGGCGCATCCAGCAGAATGCGCTGCATGGCTGCGGCCATGTGGCTGACGTCCAGCGGGTCGAAATACAGCGCACTGGCCTGCAGAACTTCCGGGATCGACGCAGCATTGGCCGCCAGCACCGGACAGCCGCAGGCCTGGGCTTCGAGCGGCGGGATGCCGAAGCCCTCGTAAAGCGAAGGGAAGACGAACGCAGTCGCGCCCTGGTACTGCGCGATCAGCTCGGCATCACTGAGGCGCCCCAGAAAACGGATGCGCGGGTCACGGCAGGCGAGGTGCTGCAGGTTCGGGTCGGCGAACAACGCGCTGGCTGCGCCGACAATATGCAACTGCAGATCCGTATGGCCGCGCAGGCTGAGAAAGGCCTGAATCATCCGTCTGAAATTCTTGTGCACGGCCGGCGAGGACACCGCCAGCAGGTATTTCGGATGATTCACCGCGGTCGAACCCGGTATGAAATCGTCGCTGACCGCAGCCGGTACGACGAGCACCTTGTCTTCTGCGTAGCCATAGAACGAGGATATTTCTTTGCGCGAGAAGTGGCTGCCGGTGATCAGGGTTCTGGCGCGCGACAGCAGGATCGGGGTGATGGTCCGATAGGCCAGCCGGAACAGCCGGGTGTAACTTTGCGGGTAGCGCACATAGTTGATGTCGTGGTGAGTCGCAATCTGGTTGCCATACAGCATGGGCCCGGTGTTGCTGATCGAGATCAGCAGCGGACTGCTACGACGTTTCAGGTACAGCGGCAGGTCGATCTGCTCCCACGCATGCCCGGTGGAGCGCCCGATGCAGTGCGCCTCTAATGCGCTGGCGCAGTCATGCAGTCTGATGTTATTCGGGGCAACGAATACCAGATCGTCGCGCAGTCGCTTCAGCGCTCGGCACATCTGCTCTGCGTAGCGCTGTACACCACTGATGTCCTGGGTAAGAAACCGTGCATTGATGAAAATCATCTTGAGCGTCCTGCTGATGAAAGTGGGCTGGCGGGTGCCACACCGTGTCCTTGATGTCGTCAAAGGGGGCGATTGCGCCCGTGCTACGTGCTGCGGTCCTGCAAGGTCTGGGCAAAAATGCTTTCGTACTGGTCCAGCATCAGGTCCAGATTCATCAACGACGCGACGCTGCTGCGTGCCTGGCTGCCGAGGCGTGCCAGCAGTTCGGGCTGCTGATGCAGCCTGAGCATCGCCAGCCCCAGTGAATCGGGGTCATCGGGGCTGCACAGCAAGCCATTGAGCGGTTCCTGAATGATTTCCGTGAGCCCGCCCATGCGGCTGGCGATGACCGGCAGCGAGTGCGCGCACGCCTCGACCGCGACCATGCCGAATGGCTCATTCCACAGGGAAGGCACAACCGCCACGTCGATCTGGCGATAGAAATGCTCAGGCCTCTGAAAACCGACGAAGCTGATGTCCGGGGACGTGACCATGGCCCTGAAGCGCTTTTCGTCGGATGGCTGTCCGCGCCCGGCGATCTGCAGGGTGGCTTTGAACGGCAGGCGCTGGAACTGCTCGATCAGCCACTCCAGCCCCTTGTTGGTCGACAGGGTGCCCAGGTAACCGAAACGCAACGGTGTGTTATCGACAAGTGCTTTGGGCTGCTCGCGAAGCGCTGGCGTAAACGGGCTGGCGTTATGCACCACATAGCCTCTGGCATGCTTGAAGTAATCCTGCGCCCGCAGCGTGTCGAGCATGAAGCGGCTGACGCCGACCACCGCGCTGACCTGTTCCGACTGGTGTGCATGATGGCTGCGCAACCGTGTACACGTCGTGCACTGGCGCTGACAGCTTTTGCCTTTTCTGAACATCGTGCTTGCCGGGCACAGCAGGTAGAAATCATGCAGCACCTGCACGATCGGGCAATTGGCCTGGGTGATCTGGTCCCATGCCGAGACCGACCAGCCCGTCAGGTTATGGCACACCACCAGTTCTGGCTGCTCCAGCTCCATAACGCGCTCCACGTACTCACGCATGCCTGCGTTGTAGCGGTCGCGCCAGTGCCAGGCAAAGCGCGCCAGACGGCCCGGACGCTGGGCGATGAAGTGCCAATAGTGGTTAAGCAGGCCGACCCGATAGACCTTGACCCGGTTGACCTCCGCCAGTTGCAAGCCAGGCCGGTCAGTGGTGGCCAATACCGCGACGCCGTGCCCGCGCTGCTGCAAGCCCTCGACCGTACGCTGCAGAATGATTTCTGCGCCGCCGCCGATATCGGGCGCGTAGAGGCTGTTGATGAAAAGGATTTTCATAGTGGGTAGGCCCTGTTCAGGCCCAGCCTGCCGGCTTCGCCTTCGCGAATGGCGTCGTTGAGCAGGTCCAGACGCTGGGCCGCGTCATGGCGCCAGGCATACAGGCTCAGCAGGCAGAGAAACACCCGGCGATTGAGCCGATAGCTGAGCGTGGAAGCCGCCCAGACATGTTTGTCGAACCAGGCCTGATTGCGCGCTGCGTAGTAGGCGCGCAGATCCGAGCCGCCCAGCAGGTAGCTTTCATAGACATTGCGGGTCCGTGCCTTGATGTTCCAGGAGTCTTCCAGATCATCCAGCCGCGCATCGGGCACCAGAAACAGCTTTCCGCCACCGTCGGTGATGCGCCAGGTGTATTCGCTGTCATCGCTGTACAGTTTGAGAGCATCCAGTGGCAGGCCGATCTTTTGGTAAAGGCTGCGATGGGCAAGCAGCCCGCCGTAAGTGGCAAAAGGCAGTTGCACGCGTTCCGGCATCAGCCGGGTCGCATCGGGCTTTCCCCACGGCAGGCGTCGCCAGATCTTGTAAGGCAACTGTGCGATGTGAAAGCCGAAGAAGCTTGAGCGCCGCTGGATCGCATATTGCAGCGGCACACCTGCGGCGATGTCGGCTTGATGCGTGGGGCGAAAGCCGAGCACCGCGCAGTTGTCCTGACCGTCGATGAGTTGCCGTTCACGCAAGGATCGATGCAATGCCTCGATGGCATGCGCGGTCGGTGCGTTATCGTCGTCCATCAGCCAGATGCAGTCGTCTCCGGTTTGCAGCGCGGCGTTGATGCCCACCGAGTAGCCATTGGCCGAGCCGGTGTTGTGCGGCAGCCAGATCACCTGAACCCGATCGGGCCACTCATCGCACAGCACTTGCAGCGGCGCGGTGGAAGCATTGCTGACAACGATCACACGGCCGATCAGTGGGCTTTCCAGCGAGCGGCTGATCAGGGTGTGCAAATAGCTGAAACGGTCACCATAGGTGAGCGTCACCAGGGTGGTCTGGCGCGGCATGGTGCGATTCCGAGGCTGGTGGAACAGGCGTGCGACGTATGCTTTCAGGACACGTCGTGCGGCAGGTTGCGGCGGGTTCGAGCGCTAGGCGCTCGCCTCGATTCGCGACAGGCTGCTGATTGGCAGCACCACTTTTTGCTGGCGTTGCAGCATATTGAGCAGGATCACCGCGCGCTGCGCGCCGTCTTCGCTCAGAAAGATGGCCTCGACGTCACCCCAGCTGGCATGGGTGATCAGCACTGCGTCGCCCTGGGTAAACTGTGTTTTCGGCGCGGGTGTGGCGAGTCGTTGGCGGATCTGCTCGATCAGATGATCCCGAACCGGCACCGGATGACCACCGAAGGTCACGATGCGCGAGACGCCGCGGGTGGAGCGAATCGGGTACCAGTTGTCCTGCACCTGATCCATGTGAATGAACAGATAGCCGGGGAACAAGGGCTCGCCGGCCTGAGCCTTCGCGCCGGTTTTTTTTGCATCGGCCTGTAACGGTCGATAGCACTCGAACTGCTGACGCCGCAAATGTTCTTCGGCGCGGGCTTCCTGCCGGGGTTTGGTCTGGATCAGGTACCAGCGGACATCCTGGTCGGAGTGGGACATGGTTAATTCCTTTTAAATGAAACAGCTCGGTCAGCGGCAAGCAGCACCCCGGTTATCGGGGCGCGGGGCGGTAGTTGTAGCCGTAGGCGGCGCAGTCGTAGTCGGAGGTCGTGGCCTTGCGCACCACCGCGTTGAAAATGGCGCCCTTGATCAGAATTCCGTTCTGACCCAAACGTCGTTTGCTGGCTTCGATTTCCTGAACGGTGGTCATGCCGAAGCGCGCCACCAGCAGGCAAGTGCCCGCCTGACGGCCAACCAGCGTCGCATCGGTCACGGCGAGGATGGGCGGGGTGTCGATCAGAATCAGGTCGTACAGCGGCGACAGTTCGGCAAGCATCTTGTGGAAGTTGTCATGCATCAGCAGCTCCGAGGGGTTGGGCGCGGCGAAACCACAGGAGATGAAATCCAGATGCCGGACACGGGTGGTGTTGATGACCTCGGTACAGCGCAGACGCGCCGCCATTGTGTCGGACAGCCCGTGTTTGGGTTGCAGACCGAAGAGGCGATGCAGGTAGCCTTTGCGCATGTCGGCATCGATCAGCAGGACCCGTTTGCCGGTCTGGGCAATGATGGTCGCCAGATTGCTCGACACAAAAGACTTGCCGGCACCCGGTGTCGGGCTGGATATCATCAGCACGTTGTTGCGCGCTTCAAGCATGGCGAAGTGCAGGCTTGTGCGCAGGCTGCGCAATGACTCGATCGCCAGCTCGGCAGGGGCGGCAATGCTCAGCAACTTCGACTCCTTGCCAGCATGGTCGCGCTTGTCCAGATGCTCCTGTTGACGCGAGTAGGGCAGCGACGCGTAGACCGGCATGCCCAGATTTTCAATGATCTCGGCGCTTTCGACGCCGCGATAGAACGCCTGGCGCACGAAAACCATGGTCATCGCCACCAGTGCGCCGAGCAGCGTGGCAATCAGCACAATCAGCGTTTTCATCGGTTTGACGGGTCTTTCGACATTGGTGTCGGCGTTGTCGATGACCCTCACGTTGCCGATGTTGCCAGCGCGCAGAATGTCCTGCTCCTGGCTTTTGTTGAGCATCAGCGTGTAGGTCTGGCTGATGACCTGCATATCGCGGGTCAGACGCAACAACTCTTGCTGGGTCATGGGCAGCGCGTCGATTTTTTTCAGCAGGCCCTGGCGTTGTTGTTCCAGCTGGCTCATCTGGCTCATCAGGCTGCGATAGGTCGGGTGCTCGCGGGTATACAGCCGTTCCAGTTCGACGCGTTTGAGTTTCAGTTCGGACAGCATCGAGTCAAGACTGACCACCTGGTCAAGCACCCCCTTGGTTTCGATACTCAGGTCCACCGATCGGGCGCTGGTCTGGAAGGTGTTCAGCGCGGTTTCCGATTCCTCGAGCTGCTTGCGTACGGCAGGTAACTGCGAGCGCAAGAACTGCAGCCGCTGGGCGGCCTCGGCCGAACTGCGCTCGACGTTTTGACGTACATACAGATGGCTGACCTCATCGAGAATCCGGTTGGCCCGTTGTGCGTCCTGGTCCTCGATCGACAGGTAGATGATGCCCGAGTCCCTGCCGGCCTCGGCGATCTTCAGACGGTTCTGATAGATCAGTGCGGTGCTGAGCGTGCGCTGTCTGGAGACAGTGAAATCGGTACCGGGCCGGGCCTGCAACGTAGCGACCTGGATCTTGATTCCGTGGCCTTCGACCACGCGATTGATCGCACCCCCGAGCAGCAGATTGTGTTCGCTATCGTAGAGCGAGAACTGGCCGGGTTTGCCTGCGGTCAGGGTGAGTTTTTCACCCAGCAGGTGCTCAGGCACTTCCAGTTGGAACACCTCTATTTTTTCGCCGCCCCACGCATATTGGGTCAGGCCGAATAAAGGCTGCGCCAGTTCACCATCGCGTGCGGGCTTGAAGGTGCGATACAGATACGGACCGATCACAGGAAACAAATCTGGTGTCTGGAGCCTATTGAGCTGCAGATCGTCGACGACCTTGCCCAGCAGTGCGCGGGACTTGATCAGCTCGATCTCGGTGGTCGCCTGCGACACCGAGAGTGGCTTGGCACTGACTTCCGGCGTGCCCTCGATGCCTATTTTTCGAGGCTCTATCTGAATCATGGCGGTGGCCTGATACACCGGCGTGGCCAGAATGGCATAGCCCAGGCCGATCAGAAAAAACACGCCGACGGTCCACAGGATCAGGGTCTTGTGATCGAACAGCATCCGCAGGACCGTTGCCAGATCAATCCGGGAGTCCGGTTGGAAATTCAGGGAAGGATGGTTCATGACGGTCATTTATCCTGTTGCTCCTGACTGAAAATGGGGAAGCCAGTCGTCGATGCAGCGCGAGAGCTGCGCGTAGGTCTGCTCGAAGGCTGACGCGGGGCGCCGGTAAGGGTCGGTGATGTCGAGCGGGTCCTGCCATTTCCCCATCAGAAAGGCTTTGCCGCGCACTTCGGGGGCCAGTTCGAGGACGTCGGAAAAATGCGCCTGCTCCATCAGCAGGATCAGGTCGGCCTGGCGCAGCAGCTCGCGACTCATCTGGCGAGCGGCATGCCGCCGAGGCTGCACCCGGTGCGACTGCAGTACCGCATGTGCCGTCGGGTCGATCGACGAACCCGATAACGCGGCGATGCCTGCCGACTGAATACGCACCTGCGTGGCCTGCAGGCGTTCATGCAGCATCGCGACGGCCATCGGACTGCGGCAGACGTTGCCGACGCACAACACCAGCACACTACTGAACATGAGCTTTGCCAATGGCCGGCAGCAGGCGCCTGCGCAGATTGCCGATCACGTTGCCTGCCACTTTCCACAGTGTCTGCAGTTTGTGGCGAGGGGCGAGTGCAGCCAGCGACAGGCACACCGTCTGCATCAGGAAATACTGGTACAGCGGCTGATTGCCCAGGCGGTTGTAATAGTTGGCCAGGCTTGAGCAGGTTTGCAGGTTCATGTGCAACTTGCGTTTGTCACTGCGCATCGAGAACACCCCGCCAGGGTGCATGCGATAGGCGGCCGGCTTGATCCCGGCCATGAACTTGCCCTTGCCGTAGGCCCCCAGCAGCGACCACCAGCACATATCGTTCAGCGGCGCGTTGCACAGGCTCAGTTCGGGCGGCATCTGGCTGAACACATTGCGAAAGCAGACGGTCAGGGTCGACAGGCGTCTTGCCTGCTGCAACTCCAGCGCCGAGGCATCAGCGCGCAGATGACCTTGCAGCTGCACGCCATACTGGCCGTGCTCATCGAAGACGAACGCGTCGTGATAAGTGATGACGTAATCTGGATGAGCTTCGAGAAAGTCCACTTGCAGTTGCAGTTTTTGCGGATCGGTCCAGTAATCGTCGGCTTCGCAGTAGGCGATGTAACGACCGCGCGCTTCGCCAAACAGGCCGGGGACGCAAGCTCTGCCCTGACTGTACTGATTGATCTGCTGATAGAAGGGCCGAATGATCGTCGGATGCCGCTCGGCGTAGTGCGCAATGATGCGCGCGGTAGCGTCTGTGGAGGCGTCGTCGTTGATCAGGATTTCGTACCTGAAATCGGTCTGCTGTGACAAAAGCCCGTCCAGCGTCTGGGCGATGAAGCCCTCCTGATTGTAGGCGGGGCATACGATGCTCAGCAGCGGTGGCGCCAGGCAGGTTTCGTCGGTATTTCTTACAGTGTCGTCCATGGCTCAAGTACTCGGTTTACTGAACAGAACATAGAGTTTCGATGCCAGCGGCCGGTGACTCGTCGCCACCAGCGTCAGGGTGACAAGCCCGCTGAGCGCAAGTGCCAGAAGCACGCTGCTACGGCTTTCACCGGCAATCAGATTGAAAACGGGGGCGCTGACCACCAGGCCGGCAGCGGTCATCGCGCTGATACGCAGGATGTCGCTCAGCCACTGGCGGTGCAGGCCGGGGGCCAGGTGTCGATGCACGATGGCTGGCCATATCGCGAAGGACGTCGCTCGCAGAAAAAACCACGCCAACGCCGCGCCGTACACGCCCTGATAATGGATCGCCAGCACCATCACCGGCACGCTGACCAGCGTCGAAATCAGGCTGTACCACAGGTGCAAGTGCATCCGGCCATAGGTGTATTGCAGATAGAACTGAAAGGCACTGGCGGCCATGATGGCGCTGCCCAGTGCGTACCAGCCCAGCACCGGACGACTCCAGTGCGCGGCGACCGGATCGCCGGTCCAGGCGAGAATCAACGGTTCTGCATACAGGGCAATGACCGCCGCCAGAGGAAACAGAAAGGTGCAGGCGAAGCGATTGGCGGCCAGAAACAAGGCGTGCATCTCGTCGCGCCGCCCCTCGGCCATCAACACTGTCAGGCGCGGCAGCAGTGTCTGGACCAGCGGGTTGGTCAGCATCACGATGCCGGTGGCGATCAACGCCACCAGTGAGAAGTAGCCGTACTGGTCCAGCGGCAGCAGATTCGACAGAAGTGCTTTGTCCACCTGGGTCAGCACGATCCACAGCACAGCGCTCAGCGACAGGCTGGCGGCGAAGGGCAGGATCGGCTTGATTAATGGCCAGTCCAGGCCGGTCAGCCAATGCGGTGCAGGCATCTGCCTGCGGGCCTTGCCGGCAAACAGCAGGGTTTCGATCAGCCCCACTGCGAGTTGAAATTCAAAGAAGTCTCGTGGGTCCCGGGAAAACTGACTGACCAACACCAGGCCACCGAAGTAGCGCAACGTGGCGATCGACACATTGGCGATGTTGAGCCAGCCATGCTGTTCAAGGCCCTGAATCGCGCTTTTGTACAGCGTCGAATACAGGCGCAGGGCAATGATGATGCCCATCAAGGTGATGCAATGGGTCAGCGTGTCGGGTTGTAGCGTATCTGCGTTCAGCCAGTGCGCGGCGATCCACGGGCTGGCGACACAGACCAGCAAGGCGCTGAACATGGCCATCGGCAGAAAGATCAGTTCGAACGAGCGCAGCAGACGACCCAGGTATTGTTGGCTTGCAGGGGTGTCTCGCTGGTGCGCCACCGCCCGCACCAGGCTGGGCGACAGGCCGGCATCCAGCAATTGCAGCCAGGCCTGCAGCAGGGTGAAGAAACCGATCAGGCCGTACGCTTCGGCACCCAGATGGCCCAGATAAAACGGCATGATCAGAATCCCGACCAGCAGCACGTAAGCCTGCCCGCCGTAATTCAGCAGGGTGTTGCGAATGAGGGAATGTTTGCCGGGCATGATCGTCAGCAGACCCGCGCAACGGTGCAGGCCCGGTAGTCAGTTTCAGTCCCGCTGCAGGCTTCGATCAGGGTGCGGATCACCAGGTCCTGCTCGCTTCTCAGCAGACCGGGATAGATCGGCAGGCACAGCACTCGTTCGCTCAACGCTCTGGAGACCGGCTGGGCGGGTTGCGGCTGCAGGTATTCAAGGGTGTCCAGTGAGGGGTAGAAGTAGCGGCGAGGGTTGATCTTGTGCTGGTTGAGTGCCGTGCGCACGCTCAGCAATTGTTGTTCGTCGCGCAGGGCCACAGGGTAATAACTGTGATTCAACTGGCTGTCGGCCTGCGGTGTCTGCAGATCCAGATAGTCCTGCAGCGACGAGGTGTAGTGATCGGCTATCTCTGCGCGCTCTTCGAGAATGTTGCTGATGTTGTCGAGAATGCACAGCCCCATGGCGGCGGAGAATTCATTGAGCTTGGCGTTGATGCCGATGCCATCGATCCGGTCGACGCCGGAAATGCCGAAGTTGCACATCAGATGGGCTTGTCTGGCCAGATCGTCATCGTTGGTGATGATCGCGCCACCTTCAATGGTGTGAAACAGCTTGGTGGCATGGAAACTCAAGGTGCTGATGTCGCCATGATTGAGCACCGACTGGCCTGCGTGACGCACGGCGAATGCATGTGCGCCGTCATAGACGACCTTGAGCTTATGCTCGCGGGCTATTTGCTCGATGGCTTGCACGTCACACGGATTGCCGAACACGTGGGTGGCGACGATCGCAGTGGTGTCTTCGGCAATACTGTTTTCGATGTGTTTCGGCGAGATGTTCCAGGTGTGCGCATCGATGTCGGCAAAGATCGGCCGGATGCCTTCCCATTGCAGCGAGCTGCTGGTCGCGACAAAACTGAATGGCGTAGTCACTGCGCTGCCACTCAGCCCCAGCGCCCGATAGGCCACTTGCAGGGCCAGGGTGCCGTTGTTGGTCAGAATAATGTGCCTGACGCCCAGGTAGTCCTTGAGCCGATCCGTCAGCTCCCTGGCCAGCGGACCGTGATTGGTCAGCCAGCCACGTGCGTAGATGCCTTCGACATAGCGTTTGAACTGGTCGATATCACCCAGATATGTCTTGGTCACGTTAATCATCGAAGCCTCCATGTTTCTTTGAATCAGCGCGTTGCCAAGCGGGTGACCGGGCATCTTTCGCAGACGTGCGTTGACTGCCGGGCACGCTACCGCCGAATCGTGTCGATCCAGTCAGGGCGCTGCTTACACAGAACCAACGCGTAAGCGTCGAGTGGGTCGCATTGCAACAGGCAAAGCTACCGCCACACCGAACGCATTCAGCACTTTAAAAAGGAAGTGAGAGTCAACAGACATCCGCCAGCGCCGGGTAAGCGCCGTGGAAATAACTGACAGGGTGAGACGGGACAGCAGTCAACTTCGGCGGATGATTCCAACGCTATGCTCTGCGGCATGTGCGTAAAACCGGAATGTGCCTGACGGTCCTATATATCGGTGGCGGCAGGGTATCTGTCAAATTATTTCGTCAGGTTTCTGTTAGATTTTTGATAAATGGTAGAGCGAAGAATCTAACGTACTGATTTATAAGTGTGTCAAAAAAATATCATCCGTCGATGTCTTTTTAACGACACAGCTCACGGCCTCTGTCCGGCGTCGAGAGATCAACGGATTTTACGACAGCAGCTTTTTATATATTCTATTTTGATCTATATAAATATTAATTGATAATTTTTGGTTCTATTTGATTTCGTGCATGATCTTCCTCATGGTCTGTAAACGAGGAACGTGCATGAACGAGCCAGTGCTGTATTTCGATTACGCTGCCACCACGCCTGTGGACGAGCGCGTCATCAGGGTGATGGTCGATTGCCTGGGGGCGTCAGGCAATTTCGGTAATCCGGCCTCCAGCTCCCATTCGTTCGGCCAGAAGGCCCGCCTTGCGGTGGAACTTGCTCGCGGGCAGGTTGCGCATCTGGTGGGTGCGCAAGCCTCGCAGATCATCTGGACTTCCGGCGCCACCGAGTCCAGCAATCTGGCACTCAAGGGGGTGGCTCAGGAACGTGCCAGGCGCCAGGCAGCCGTCGCCGGAGGCAGACCCGGTCATATCATCACCAGCCTGATTGAGCACAAGGCGACCCTCGACACCGCCCGTCAGCTTGAGGAAGAGGGCGTCGACGTTACCTGGCTGGCGCCGGACAGCGAGGGCCTGATCAGTGCCGATGCGGTCAGTGCAGCCTTGCGTGACGATACATTTCTGGTCTCGCTGATGCTGGTCAATAACGAACTGGGTACCGTCAACGACATTGCCGAGATCGGCAGGCGCGTACGTGGGCACGGGGCGCTGTTGCATGTCGACGCTGCTCAGGGCGCCGGCAAGCTGCCGATCGACCTCAGCCAGCTCGCGGTAGATTTGATGTCGCTCTCGGCACACAAGATCTATGGGCCCAAGGGCATTGGCGCCTTGTATGTCGGTCCGCGCGCGCAGCAGCGTGTTCTCGCCCAGATTCATGGAGGAGGGCACGAATGTGGCTTGCGCTCCGGGACACTGGCGACGCATCAGATCGCCGGAATGGGCGCGGCCTTTGCCCTGGCGGCAGAGGTGCTCGAAGAAGAGGTGGTTGAAATACAGCGGCTGAGCGATCGTCTTTGTGAGCGCCTGGCCAAGATTCCCGGGGTGTATATCAACGGCAGTCCCACGCAGCGGATTGCCCACACGCTCAGTTTTACCTTCACCCATAACGATCTGGATGTCGCCGCGCTGGGTGAGAGTCTGGCCTTTTCGTCCACCTCCGCCTGCAACTCGGCGAAAAACCTGCCGTCGCATGTCCTGCTCGCCCTTGGGCTGAGCCCGCAGGCCGCCAGCCAGACGATACGCCTGAGCCTGGGGCGCTTCACCCGCGAGCAGGACATAGAGCGTGCGGTCGACTCGATTCGCGCCTCTCTTGTTCAGCCTGCGTTCTGGGCGGTTGCTCAGGCTCGATGAGTGCTCCATTATCTGAGCCAGTGAAAGCAGTCAATTTCCGGGTCAGCAGGAGAGTCAATGAGCACGCAATCCAATGCCAGTTCAGGCGTGGCAGAACGTTTGGCGCAAACCCGCGCCTTGATGAGCAGGGAGCGCATCGATGCCTATCTGGTGCCGTCAGCGGATCCGCACCTCTCCGAATACCTGCCCGGCTATTGGCAGGGGCGCCAGTGGTTGTCGGGTTTTCACGGCTCGGTCGGTACACTGATCATCACCCAGGATTTTGCTGGCATATGGGCTGATAGCCGCTACTGGGAACAGGCTACCAAGGAGCTGGCCGGCAGCGGCATCGAGCTGGTGAAACTGATGCCTGGCCAGCAAGGTCCACTCGAATGGCTGGCAGATGAAGCCAAGGCCGAAAGCGTGGTTGCTGTTGATGGCGCGGTTCTGGCCGTTGCTTCTTCGCGAACCCTGGCAAGCAAGCTCTACGAACGCGGTGCGCGGCTGCGAACCGATATCGACCTGCTCACCGAGCTATGGCAGGACCGGCCCGCGTTGCCGTCCCACCCGATTTACGAGCATTTGCCTCCCCAGGCGTCACTGGACCGTAGTGAAAAACTCGCGCGGGTTCGTCAGATCATCGTCGAGCGAAAAGCTGACTGGCATTTCATTGCAACGCTGGACGACATCGCCTGGCTGTTCAATCTGCGTGGCGCAGACGTTTCCTACAACCCGGTGTTCATCGCGTTCGCCTTGATCGGTCCGCAAAGCGTCACGCTGTTCGTGGATTCGAAGAAAGTGCCGGACTCGGTGCGCGCGCGCCTGGAGCGCGACGCTATCAACCTCATGGAGTACACGCAGATTGGCGCCGCCTTGCGTGAACTGCCGAAGGACGCGCGACTGCTGGTCGATCCGGCGCGGGTTACCTGCGGGCTGCTCGATTACCTGGACAGTGAGGTCACGCTGGTTGAAGGGCTTAACCCGAGCACGTTACTGAAGTCGCAAAAAACCGAAGCCGATACGGCCCACATCCGCCAGGCAATGGAGCAGGACGGCGCAGCGCTCTGCGAGTTCTTCGCCTGGCTGGACAGTGCGCTGGGGCGAGAGCCTGTCAGCGAGCTGACCATTGATGAAAAGCTCACGCAGGCACGCGAGCGACGTCCGGGCTACGTCTCGCCCAGCTTTGCCACCATCGCGGGTTTCAACGCCAATGGCGCGATGCCACATTACCGTGCTACCGAGGCGGAACATGCGCGGATAGAAGGTGATGGTCTGCTGCTGATCGATTCGGGCGGCCAGTACCTTGGCGGTACCACCGACATCACGCGTATGGTGGCGATCGGAACACCGAGCGCCGAACAGAAGCAGGACTGTACGCGCGTCCTCAAGGGTGTGATCGCACTGTCGCGAGCTCAGTTTCCCAAAGGCATTCAGTCGCCGCTGCTGGACGCAATTGCCCGAGCGCCGATCTGGAGTGAGGGTGTCAATTATGGCCACGGCACCGGGCATGGTGTGGGGTATTTCCTGAATGTGCACGAGGGGCCGCAGGTCATTGCCTATCAGGCGCCTGCAACGCCGCAGACGGCCATGCTGCCGGGCATGATCACGTCCATCGAGCCCGGTACGTACCGGCCTGGACGCTGGGGTGTGCGTATCGAAAACCTGGTGATCAACCAGGAAGCCGGCAAAACCGAATTCGGCGAGTTTCTGCGCTTCGAAACCCTGACGCTGTGCCCGATCGACACCCGTTGCCTCGAGGTGTCGATGTTGAGCGCAGAAGAGCGCGCCTGGCTGAACGACTACCATGTGCAGGTTCTGACGCGCTTGAGCCCGCTGCTGCAGGGCACTGCGCTGTTGTGGCTGCAGGCCCGCACGATCCCTGTCTGATCAAGCCTTCACGTTGCCGCGGGCTCAGTCCTGCGGCGACGGATTCGCCAGTGGTGCAGCTTTCCTGCACACGATGATCATGCTGCGGCTGGTGTAACCGGCCGGGTTCAGGCCGAACGGATAGTCTTCGGGCTCCTCGGTGGCATCGCCTGACTTCGCGATCACCTTGAATGTTCTCGAAGCGCAGGAGTTGGTAGCCAGTTCGTAGCATTTTGCCCAGGACGACGTGAGGCCTGAGCAATTGATGTGGATGCCTCGCTTGCTTTGCGTGACGGGTTTGGATGTGGCTGCACAACCTGCCACAGCCAATATGGCCAATACGACAAAAATGTATTTCATTCCTTTCCTTAGCGGGCCATTACTGATCGCGATCCATCCGATTGACTGGACCATGAGTCTTTTGAACTGTAACGCATAGCCACCGACTATAAATCGGTCAGGTACAAACATGGCGCATGCGCGTAACAAATGCTAGTGCCATATGGCTTCTTGATGCGTGGTAAGTTCAGTCGGCCGGCACCAGTTGAGGTTTGCTGTTTGCAGAACCAAGGGTTGCGCCAATGGACGCGAAGATGATCGCGCCGATCGCCAGCCACTGAGTCAATGAAAGGCTTTCATGAAGAAACACCAGGCCGGAAAGCGCGGCGAAGACCGGTTCCAGGCTTGCCAGCGTGCCAAATGTACGCGCCGACATTCGCGTCAGGGCGATCATCTCCAGGCTGTAGGGCAGGGCAGTCGAGAGGATTGCGACACCCAGTGCTGCGGGTATCAGTGAAATATCCAGTAACGCAGAGCCTGCGTGTATTACGCCTATCGGGCCTATGAACAGCGCGGCAATCACGACACCAAGCGCTGCTGTCTGCACACCGTTGTCGGCGCCTGCCTTGTGACCGAATACGATGTATGCGGCCCAGCACACTCCGGCGCCCAAGGCGTAGCCCGCACCGAGCAGATCAATCGCGGCAGCTGAGGTCCCCAAAGGGATCAACAGCAGCAGGCCGATGACTGCCAGAGTTACCCAGAGGAAATCAATGGGCTTGCGGGAGGACAGCAAAGCCACCGCCAGCGGGCCGGTGAACTCCAGGGCTACTGCAATTCCCAAGGGGACTGTCTGCAGCGACATATAGAAGAGAAGGTTCATGCAGCCCAGCGCAATGCCGTAGATCACCACAGTGCGTAACGACTTTGCAGTCAGATTTGCCCGCCACGGACGCAGGACGGCAACCAGGATAAGGCTGGCGAATACCAGCCTGAGTGTTGTGGTGCCTTGCGCGCCCACGACAGGGAAAAGACTCTTTGCCAGCGACGCGCCGCTTTGAATGGAGATCATGGCGATCATCAGCAGTCCCAGAGGGAACAGGGCAGAGGCTATGTTGCGGGATTTCTCAGACATTTCAGATGTACATCCTGGGTGTGATCCGGGCACAGGTAACGGCGCATGATGCGGAATAATCAATGAATGGGCAATATATTGCGCAAAGGGTGCGTGCTCTTCTTATATAGGTAACCACGAAACGGTCAATTTCGGTGATTTTGAAATTAACGGTTGACGCCCTCTGTGAGGTGTCTATAATTCGCCCCACTTCCGGCGCAGACGGAAACGAAAAAGCCTTGCAGATCAATAGCTTGCAAGGTTTTAAGTGAGGAGTCAGCGAGGAAGGAGGTCGGGTCTGGAT